>NC_016791.1:0-300000 GCF_000244875.1 Clostridium sp. BNL1100 | reverse complement strand
CACTTTATCAAATATTTTTTTTCAATGTCTGAAATTTTGTTAAGCCTGTTCTGGTGTCTTCCACCAAGAAATTCTGTTTCCAGCCATGTTTCAATTATATCGAGAGCAAGTCCCGGTCCTACAACTCTTTCGCCTATAGCGATTATGTTGGCATCATTGTGCTGTCTGCACATTTTGGCCATATAGCTGTCGGTACACAATGCTGCTCTTGCACCCGGAACCTTATTGGCAGCTATTGAAATGCCAATCCCGGTACCGCATATTAAAATACCTTTTTCACATTCCTTACTGGCTACAGCCTCTGCTACAGCCCGTCCATAATCAGGATAATCAACTGAATCCGGACAGTTTGTACCAAAGTCCTTCACCTCAAGTCCCTTGCTCTCCAAAAACTTTATAATATCTGCTTTTAACAGATATCCCGCATGGTCACTTCCTATTGCAATCATAATTCCTCCAAAAATTGACAAAATTACTCTATAACTATAATCACATCTTTAATTATTTTATAGTATAAATTATTACATGTCAAAAAAAACTCAATTTGTTTAAAAGCAGTTTTATACATTCCTGTAATTCCTTGGCACAAGCCTCGTATACGCCATACGGCATTCCGTAGGGATCACTTATATCAGCCACACTACCATCTGGGTTTAAATCCGGATAAACATACTCTTTTAATGTAAAAATCTGAGTTTTTTTCTGGGGCCATAATCTTTTAATAATATCCCTGTGCTGTCTTGTCATTGTCAGAATCAAATCTGCCTGTTCTGCATCCATATTGCTGAGCATTTTTGCCTTGTGAGAAGATATGTCTATATTACACAGGTTTTTCAGTGCTTTTATGGAGTGCCCCGAAGCTGGCTCACCGTCAAATGCATTTATTCCCCTTGATACGGTTATTATTCTTCGGGAATTCTGCAGATCTTTTAAAGCCTCTTTCATCAATCCTTCTGCCATACAACTGCGGCATGTATTACCGGTACAAACGAATATTATCTTTATGGAATCTGTTAATGAGTTACTTTCCTTCATTGTCAACCTCCAAAATAAAACTAAACAAGGTCTGCCTTGACAATATCATATCCGGCTGCTTTTACCATCCTATTCATTATTGCCAATCCTACACCGTTTTGATCAACAGCTTCTGCCAGAATAATGTCAACTCCCCTGTCATCAAATTCTCTTAAAATTGAAAACAGGCTGGATGCAATAGTTTCGGGGTGATTTCTGTCGCCCATGGAAATCGTCTCATAGAGAGGATACCTGTCAAAGGTCTGATCTGTAGAACATACTCCAACTTTTTTGTCTTCCTTTATATATTTTTCCGCTAAACGGCACAGTACTTCAGCCTGTTTGTCCATATCGCTGCTTTCAACTATAATAACATGGGCCTTGGGAGAATAGTGTTTGTACTTCATTCCCGGTGACTTTGGTACATTATCCGCAGTCGCTTTCTCCATAATCGTCTTATCAATATCTATATGTCCTATAATTTCTTCTATTTGGCGTGGTGTTATTCCTCCCGGCCTTAAAAGCACCGGAGGGTCTACCGAAACATCAAGAACAGTGGATTCAAGTCCTACTCTGGAACTGCCTGCATCAATTATTATTTCTATTTTCCCTTCTAGGTCATCCAGTACATGCTGTGCGGTAGTGGGACTCGGTTTGCCCGAAACATTGGCACTGGGGGCGGCAACAGGAATACCTGCAAGTTTTATAAGTTGAAGGGCAACAGGATGTCCCGGCATTCTTATGGCAACCGTATCCAGCCCTGCTGTTATCTCTCTTGGAATAACAGAACTTTTTTTCATTACGAGGGTAAGCGGCCCGGGCCAAAGCTTGTCCATTAATGCAACCGCTTTATTAGGGATAAAGGAAGTCAACTCCGATACCTTCTCTCTGTCTGCGATATGTACTATAAGAGGATTATCGGACGGTCTTCCCTTAGCCTTGAATATTTTGTTTACAGCTACTCCGTCAAGGGCATTGGCTCCCAGGCCGTACACAGTTTCTGTAGGGAAAGCCACGGTCATGCCCTGCTTTAACGCTTCAGCAGCCGGCTCTAATGCAATTATGTCTATATTTTCTACATCTATTTTAATAACCTGTGTTTTCAAATATTTCACCTCTAATATGGTATTGGTACTAATTGAGCATCGTTACTATTATACCACATACTATTCCCAATATATTGCCTACCGATGACATTCTCCCCAGATAAATCCTCTTGGATTCTGGGATAAGTTCACCGAAGACTACATACAACATGGCTCCTCCAGCAAAGCCAAGGCACAGTGCAATAAATTGCTGGGAGACATGGCCTAAAACTGCTCCAATAAAAGCTCCCAAGCCCATTGGTACCCCTGACAGTACAGTCAACAGAAAAGCCTTTTTTGCAGAAAAACCCCCTATTTTCATGGGAAGTGCCATTGCAATACCTTCGGGTACATCATGAATGGCAATTATAATAGTAAGAGTAAGCCCTAGCTTAACAGAAGCTTCAAAGCCTGAACCAACGGCAAATCCTTCAGGGAGGTTATGAAGTGCGAGACCTACCGATACAAGTATTCCCGCTCGAAGCAAACTTGAATTGCCTTTTGTATTTTTCACGCTATCAAGCCTTTTCACCATATCGTCAAGGATTATTACAATCAATATCCCCAAGCCCATTCCTATGATTGTCAAATTCAGTCCCGCAATCTTAAAGGCTTCGGGGACGAGTTCAAAGCACACTACAGCTGTCATCAATCCTGCTGAAAATTCTAAAATTGAGCTAAGCAGCCTGTTGCTTATCCTTTTATCCACAAAAAAGGCTATCAATCCGCCAATACCTGTTCCGGTAATGCCTGATATCAAGCCCACAATTGTTATCTTCAATATATGTTCCACATTAATTTCCTCTTTCAAAATAGTATGTCTACTAAACATACTATTCCTGCTTGGTGTGGAATATTATTAAATTGTCCTACTTTTTTATTTACACTCATTAATCCTCATCATCAGTACCGCTTCCGAGCTTCTCGGATTGGTCTGTAGTTATGAGAGCATCTATGAGTTCGTCAAGGTCTCCGTCAAGTACCTGCTCCAGCTTGTACAGTGTAAGATTGATACGATGGTCGGTTACTCGTCCCTGAGGATAGTTGTAGGTTCTGATTCTTTCACTTCTGTCACCTGTTCCAACCTGACTCTTCCTGTCCTGAGCAACCTCGTTTATCTGCTGTTCCTGCGCTATTTCATAAAGTTTTGAACGAAGTATTTTCATAGCCCTATCTTTGTTTTTGTGCTGTGAACGTTCATCCTGACAGCTTACCACAATTCCTGTAGGCATATGGGTTATTCTTATTGCAGAATCAGTCTTGTTAATGTGCTGTCCTCCTGCACCGCTGGCTCTGTAAGTGTCTATCCTTAAATCACTGGGATTGATATCTACGTCAACTTCCTCAACTTCCGGCAAAACGGCAACAGTTATGGTTGAGGTGTGAATACGTCCGCTTGATTCTGTAGATGGTACTCTTTGAACCCTGTGTACTCCACTTTCAAATTTAAGCCTGCTGTACGCACCCTTTCCTTCTATGGAAAACACAACTTCCTTGAAACCGCCCAATTCGGTAGGATTGGAGTCCATAATTTCATACTTCCAACGTTTTTTTTCCGCATACTTTGTCATAGCTCTGAAAAGTACTCCGGCAAATAATGCAGCTTCTTCACCGCCAGCTCCTCCACGTATTTCAACAATAACGTTTTTATCATCATTTGGGTCTTTGGGTACAATCAATATTTTCAGCTGTCTTTTTATTACCTCAAGTTTTTCCTGAGCTTCTTGAAACTCCTGCTGAACCATCTCCCTGAAGTCCTTGTCCAAAGTCTGATCAAGAAGTTCTCTTGCCTCTTCAATTTCTTTTGTTACTTTTGTGTATTCCCTGTACTTCTGAACGATTTCTTCCAGATCAGAATACTCTTTCATATATTTTTTATATTCATCCTGGTTGTTAATGACATCGGGGTCACTAAGCTTGTGGCTTATCTCCTCGTATCTGTCTTCTGCAGCCTGAAGTTTGTCAAACATAAATTCCTCCGTAAAACAACAGTTTCTATTTTTTGGCTAATAAGTAATAGTTTTATATATTAATTTGCTAATATGCATTAATTTGCATAAATGCTGAATATACAGTAAAATCCCACACGCAATTCAATATTATATCATGAACAATTAATTTAATCTACAAAAAATAAACAGTCTGGAAAGCTTAGCTTTCAGACTGTTTATTTTGGTGGAAAATATCTATTTTATAGTATGGGTAAGTTTACGGTGGTTATTTGTACTACTTTACAATTTCTACATGACCGTTCATAGTTTCTGCGGTTATATTAACCTTGCAGAGTCCAGACTCATAATTTTTGCTTTCCGCTTCGATAAAACTTCCGCCTGTACCCTGACGGTTAACATTATGATATAGAATTTCCGGAACCAGCAAGTTGATAGTTCCATTGGTTGCATGGGCTTTTACTTTGTAAACCCTGCTGTCCATATCATTCATATTCACCTTTATGCCCCCATTTGAGGTTTTGAGGTACATATCCATATCAGTTTCCCCATTAACATTCTGGGCATTTTCAATACTAATTCTGCCATTTTTTGTAACTGCATTAACAGATTTTGCTTTTATGTGTTTTATATCTATAACAGCATTTGAGGTATTTATATCAATGGTGTCCCCGATAATGTAATTTAACTGGATTCTACCATTTTTTGTGTTTACGGAAATCCTGTCACTGTTTACTCCCATCAACTCTATATGTGCATTTTTGGTAACAGCTGTGATTTCTTCAGAAATAGAATCTTCAATATATATTTTACCATTTGAGTTCTGAATTGCAATTTTTTTAAACTTAATGTCAGGAATAAATATTTCATGGGATACACTAACATTAAATCCAGTACTGTTAACCTTTATAGAAATATTGGCCGGATCATCGGAAAATGTAACAACTCCCTCTCCGTCGGGCACTGAGCTTTTAATTCTTGATATAATAACAATTTTTGAATCGAGATGCTTTTTTATAGTAATTGCTCCATTTACTCCTGCTATGTCAAAGGTTGCATCTTCGGAAGGGTAGACCTCAAAGTTCTTTTGAACCGTTTGACAGCTTCCGAAAACGTTAAAAGAATTTGTATCTACGAAGCTTCCTACATAATCTATTACCTTGTCTACAATTCCAAATGTTGTTGAGGCAACGTTTTTACCGATTTTTTCAGCTTTATTAGCAAAATCATCAATCATATTATCAAAATCAGCCTGATTATAATTGTTCTTGAATCCTTTTTTCCATTCATTAACCTTTTCTCTTACTTTTGCTGCCTCTTCAGTAAAGCCGTTTGCCTTTTGGTTACCTTTGTATCCATTAGCAGATTCCTGTTCTGCCTTTTCATCAAGAGCCGCCAGTAATTTTGCAGCCTCTTCGCTTGTGATTTTCTTTTCTTCAAGCATCTTTAGTATTAATAATTTTTCTTCGCTTATAGACATTATTTAAATCCCTCCTAAATTTCAGATAGAAAAATGTTATTCCTTCATCAGTTCTATTGCTTCTTCAACACTAATTTCTCCGCTGTTAAGCTTATCAAGTATTTCCTTCTTTCTACCTGGAACTTCGGGCTGCGGTTCACCTTTATGTCCAAGTGCGGCCGCTACATCTTCCAGCTTATTCTTTACTGTGGGATATGACACGCCCAGCTCTTTTTCAACTTCCTTTATATTTCCTCTGCACTTTATGAATACGTCCAAAAATGCTCTTTGATCATTTGTAAGCTTGCAGAACTTGCATAGTTTAAAATGCCCTTCAATAACAGTATCACAGCTGTTACATGTTATCCTTGTTACTTCAGTCTCGTTTCCGCAGACCGGGCATTTGCCGATAGCTTCTCTTGCCATAAAATCACCTCTTGAATTTAATTAAGTTAAATTTGTTTATATCCGCTAATGTTAATTTTCCCAGACAATTAATTAATTTTTTTAATCCGTCAATTAATATTATTAATCTTATATTAATATATTATGCTCATTCTCATATAATGTCAATATTATTTTTAATTTTTTTAACTGAATTATTAATTTTTATGAAATGTTGATTAAAATATTTAATAAAGGTATAAAAAAACTGCCTCAACAAGATTTAATAATCTGTGTGAGACAGTCTAATAACCCTTTTTTAAACATTTTCCTTTTTACTTGCCTGTACCTTTACTATTCTCTTACCTTCCATTTCGGTTACTCTAAAAACTATATTTTCATACTGAACAATAGGTTTCTCATCTACTTTTGGTATTCGACCCAGAAGCTTTAGAATAAAACCTCCCAAGGTATCAAATTCGTCAGCAGGAAGATCTTCGTCCAATACTTCCTCAACCTTGTCAAGACTGATTGCACCACCGAAAATATAAGTATCATTCTCAAGATATTCTATATCTTTTTGTTCTACATCGTATTCGTCAAAAATGTTTCCAACTATTTCTTCCAGCAAATCTTCTATTGTAACTATTCCCGCTGTGCCACCGTACTCATCTATTACAACTGCCAGATGAACCTTGTTCTTCTGCATTTCTTTAAATAACTCGTCAGTTCTCTTTGATTCCGGAACAAAGTAAGCACTTCTTGTAATTTTTTTCAGGCTAAAGTCCTTAGCATTATTTTGCGTGTACTCCAATAAATCCTTTACATGCAGTATGCCCACAATATTATCCAAATTTTCACTGTAAACAGGCACTCTGGTATATTTGTCCCGGTTCATGACATATAAAACATATTCAAGGTCTGAATCCACAGGGATACCATCGATATCTGTACGATGCGTCATTATCTCAGAAACATGTTTATTATCAAACTCAAATATATTGTCAATCATTTCCTTTTCAGAATCCTGAATAACGCCTCTCTCTTCTCCGACTTCCATCATCATCCTGATTTCTTCCTCGGTTACTTTTTCGTCGTCCCCACCTGCCGGATTTCCTCCAAAAATCTTAATGAAGAAGTTTGTTGAAAACGTCAGAAATCTTACAAAAGGATTTGTTACGCGGGATAAGAACATCAATGGTCCTACAGCAATGTTGGCTAAGAACTCCGCCTTTTGCATTGCCAATCTTTTAGGTATCAACTCACCGAAAACCAATGTAAAGTACGAAAGAATTATGGTAATCACTACAAGTGAAACACTTCTGATAACGGATTCAGCAACAGGCAAACCCGCCTTTATCAATAATCCTGTTAAATCGTCCACAAAGCTTTCCGTTGCAAATGCACTTGCAAGGAAACCTGCCAATGTTATACCTATCTGAATGGTTGCCAAAAACCTGCTTGGCTCGCTAAGAAAGCTATAGAGCTGTTTTGCTTTTTTATCTCCCTCTTCCGCTTGCTTCTTAATTATTTTGTCATTCAAAGAAATGAGGGCAATCTCAGACCCCGAAAAAAATGCATTTAGCAGTACAAGAATCACAAGCAGTAAAACTTTAGTTAACAAATAATCCAACCTCCACGCCATATATATGCAAAGTTTATTTACGCAACCGTCTCGTATAAACCTAATATACTAAAAAGCAAATTTTGTGTCAACTCATGGAAACAGTCCCAAAACCTTGTTTAATATAGCTTTTCTCATTTTGGCCAGATATATTTATCAACTGCTTTTTCTACGTTTAAATTTTACGACAAATAACAGTCCTGCTGCCATAAATGCTAAACAAACTCCCAATACCACAGCATCCTCAACAGACATTCGTGTTAATGACTGCATATTATGGGTTCCTATATCATTTTTACCGTTTTGTGTAGGAAATCCGCCTTCCCTCATGCCTCCATTTCCGAAGGGCATATTTTTAGTAAAATTTATCTGTTCGTCAGTCATTCCAAGTGCTTTTAATTGCTGGAGCTGTTCGTCAGTCAAATCTTTTCCGTTGGCGGATTGCATTATCTTCATCGCCTGCATCATCACATCCCTGTCAGGCATATCCCCGAAGCCCTGCATATCACCCGGCGGCAATTGACCATCACCTTGCTGTTGGTTCCCTTGTGGCGGCTCCATTCCTCCCTGTGGCATTTGACCATCACCCTGCTGCTGATTCCCTCGGGGCGGTTCCATGCCTCCCTGTGGTATTTGGCCATTGCCTTGCTGTTGGTTCCCTTGAGGCGGCTCCATTCCTTCCTGAGGTATTTGATTATCACCTTGTTGCTGCTCTCCTTGCGGTTGGTTTGCACCATCTCTGCCCATTCTGCCGCCTCCGCCTTGTGTCCCCATAACTGAAAGGTTTATTGCAGATGCATCTATTAATTTGTCAGAAGCCTTTGACTGTCCTTGGGTAGTTGATGGAATACTTCCGTCAAGCTGTCCCTGAATACTTTTTGCTCTTAGCTTGCCGAATTCTTTCAGCATAGCTATGCCTGAGGTATATTTGTCATATGAAAAAAATGCCGTTGCATCATTTTTAACATACTCCCCAATCAATGAATTCAGTTCATCCGCTTTTTTGTCAAATTCTCCGTTGTCAAAATACCCGTTAATTATGTCCTGCAAATAATTATGATATTTTTCCTTATACTCATCAACTTCAAGAAGTTTGTTTAAAATCGGTCTCTCAGACATTTCAATGCCTGATACCGGCGTGTCTATAGGGAAGTTTACCGCTGCCGACGCCGACCCCGACTGAAATCCTGCAAAAGCAAGATTATAATCCCATGGGAGCATTGAAAGCTGACCGTTGTCCTCATAAAGGTAATAGTTATGCTTCATATTGCTGAAATAACTGTCCAGGTTAACTACCACTGTATTTACTGCGAAATATCTAAGACATTCATCAATATTAATATATTTTTCAAGTTCTGTTCCGTTGTTTAGATTCTCAATAGCTTTTATAACTCTTTTATAGTCTGCATCGGTACCTTTAAATATTTCCCCTTCAAATATGTTTGAATAACTGCTTATTTTATCATCGATATATTTCAGGTCGGCCCCTCCGCCTTGGTTATTCCCAAATCCGCCGAATCCCGGCCCTCCCGGGAAACCTCCGGGACCTCCCTGATTTTCGCCCTGATTCTGATTATTTGGGTCTTTTTGTTGGTCTTGATTATTATTTTTCGTATCAGCTGTATTTTCTTTGCCATTCATTCCATTGCCTTTGGCAGCGGCACCTGTAACTGCTTCTGATTGTTGCTGCTGATTTCCGTTTTCCCGTTTAATATCCTTTTGGCCTTCCTGATTGCCCGGAAAATCCTTCATCATTCCATTTCCCCGGTCTCCCATAGTTTCAGGCTTATACAATTTCCCGAAATCGTCTCCATAGTTTCTCTTGGCGAAGGACTCCTCCATAGCCTCAACTGCAAGATAAAAGCCCCACTTTTCTCCGTTTACGGTTACATTGGTGTAGGCATATAAAGGAGTAGTAACACCCATATAGGACATCATGTCAAGAGAAAGGTACTCCTTCATATATGTGGAGTCAGCCTGTATATTGTTTATAACCATTTTGTCCATCCCCATACAGGTTTGTCCCTCTATATAGTGATCAAACTCCAATTTAAAGCTGAATCTGTCTGAATTGCTGTTTGCTACCATGGATAAGCTCGAATTACCTTTAGGCCTTATACCCACCGATTTATAGGTTGTACCGTTGATAGTTGCATCACATTGAATATACTCTTCACTTGTTGCATTTTTCAACATGTCTTCCCATTCTTTCTTATCTGCCTTTATATCAATAGAAATTATCTTATCCTTATTAAACAACTTTGTAACATATTCAGGCTGGGAATTTTCAGTGGTTATTCCTATTGAGCCGGGAACAGTCATAAAGATTCCGGTAAAGACAACCACCACGAGCAGAACAACAGCAATAAGTATATTTATATATTTGCCGGTTATCATAAGCTGCCTCCAAATTTATGACATGTACTCCCCGTTATAGCTTACAAGTACTGTGTTTGTTACTCCGCCGATATCAGAAATTCTGTTTACAAACTCAGTAGTACTGTCTTTTAGTCTGACTTCTACAGTGAGTTCAATTCCGCTTGTGGTAACAGCCTTTGATTTAACCATGTGTTTTTTAACATTATCACTTATTGCACTGTTGACCAGCTTTTCTGCTTTTTCGTCGGTACAATTTACTAACAAGATGTACGGATTATCAGTGGTTTTCTTGTTTACGAACAATACCATAACTACTCCTATGAACAATGATCCAAATACACCCAGAGGTATGAGTCCCGCACCTGTTACAATACCTGCGGAAATGGACCAGAACAGGAATGCTATGTCCATGGGTTCCTTTATAGCTGACCTGAAACGCACAATAGACAATGCACCAACCATACCAAGGGAAAGAATAACGTTGGATGTTACCGCCAATATTATCAGCGTGGTTATAAGTGTCATTGCCAGTAGGGAAACTCCAAAGCTTGCGGAGTACATTACACCATTAAAGGTTTTCTTGTATACATAAAATATAAATAATCCAAGTGCAAAGGAAACCGCCAATGCGATTACCATATCCAAGGGTGAAAAAGATGAAACCTTTTCAATAAAATTGGATTTAAAAATATCATTAAAATTCATTTACTTAATCCCTCCTGATTTTAGATTAGCCAAATATTCTGCAGGCCGCATATTTTGAAAATGCTGAATTCTGCCTCTGTCCAAGCTGAATGATGTCCCTGATTATTTCCGGCAGGAACTCATCAAATTTTACTTCCAGTATAATCTTGTTAAGGTTATGAACATTCATTGCAGCGGATTGTTGATTAAATAGCTCTTTTGAATTGAGACCGGTCTTTATGCCACTGTCAAAAGTAATTCTTACGTTACCCGGTTTATAAATATAAGGCTCTCTGATATAATCCACCAGAGTTCTCGGTCTTAACTGCTGAAAATTCATTTTAGTATATAATTCAAGCAGCAGCGGATCCCCTGAAAATCCCATCCATTTTATGTCACCGTTAATTATTTGTTCACACTGTCCCATCGTTAATCGAGTGGACTTTTTGTAGCACAGTCCGTTTATTTTTCCTTTCTTTTCAAGTTTGATATACCGAGTGTCACCATTGTAATAACGGATTCTGAATTTCTCTCTGTTATTCAGGCCTATAATCTTCTCTTTAAGTGCTTTATCATCAACATTATCAAAATACAAACTCCTAATTTTATATCTGCCGCTTTCATCTACATTTTGGTCCTTTTGGGCTATAAATTTAAGCCGGTGCTGCAAGGCAATGTAGTCAGTTGTTGAAATTTCATGCTTTATTTCATGCCTTAATTTTAATTCTTCCATGCTTCACCTCCCGATTTTTTTAAGACCCGGTATAACAATTACATAAAAATATTATCTTTAAAATGTGATGATTTTCTGAACGTTGGATGAATTCTGGAAGTATAATTGTTACGAAAATGAAAACAAAAAAGGTACCAGCTACGCACTTATGTGCACTGATACCTTGTTATTAAATACGGTTTTTTAAATGGATTCCCTTTGAATTGTACTTGAAATCTGCGGAACAACCTGTTTTTTCCTGGAAACTACACCTTTTAGGAAAGCACTGTTTTCCCCTGTTTTTATATTAAAGGCTTTTTCCATCAGGGCAGCGTGGTCGTCTCCTACAAACAGAAGTTCTGAGCCTTCTTTTATTATGTTTGTAACCAATAGCAAAATCAGGTTGTAATCCTTGTTTTCCAGAACAGTTCTCATATGCTTCAGCAATTCATCCTTTATCTTGTGAAGACCCTCAGAGTCGCTGGAATTTATTTGCCCTATTCCGATTTTATATTTGTTGAATACAAAATCCTTAAAGTCGTAATCAAGGATTGTCTGGGGAGTCATTCCCTGAAGGGATGCGTTTGCTTTAAACAAAGATGTTGCAAATTCGTCTATATTAATGTCCGCTATTTTTGCAAGCCTGCTTGCAGCCAACTCGTCTGCATATGTGCTTGTGGGGGATTTAAATTTCATAGTATCGGATATAATGGCTGCGCATAAAAGACCTGCTACACTTTTGGACGGATTCATTCCGTTTTCAAAATACATATTTGCAATCAATGTAGAAGTACTTCCTACTGCATCATTTTTGAAGAATATAGGGTATCCGGTCTGAATATCGCCTATTCTGTGGTGATCTATGATTTCAAGTATGTCCGCCTGATCTATACCGTCAATGGTCTGTGCTCTTTCATTATGATCAAGTAGAATTACCTTTTTTCGACGTTGTGTAATAAGATGATATCTTGAAATAAAACCCTTGATAATAC
The DNA here is from genome assembly GCF_000244875.1 of Clostridium sp. BNL1100. Lineage (NCBI taxonomy): Bacteria > Bacillati > Bacillota > Clostridia > Eubacteriales > Clostridiaceae > Clostridium > Clostridium sp. BNL1100. Next base: position 287,718 of record NC_016791.1, on the reverse strand, counting down.
CATTATCGTCAACCACAGGATAACTACGGTATCTGGTTTTAAGCATTTTATCCTTGATATTATCTATATAGTCATTGATATTGAAACTGATTAGTTGTTCCTTGGTCATGATATGACTGACAGGAATACTTTGGTTGATAAGCCTTGCAGTAGTAAAGGTATCGTAGTAGGTATCCATTACTATGCAGCCTTTTTCCTCGGCATACCGTATTACTTCCTCGTCCGCCGTTGCGCCACAGGTAATTATCAGACTGCTTGCACCAATCTCTATGGCTTTTAGCTGGCTGTCCTTTCTGCTTCCCACCAGAACAATATCTCCTTTATCAACGAAAGGAATCATATCCTCAGGTGCCATAGCCGCTATCACAACCTTACCCGCGGATTTAAATTCTTCTTCATTTCCGCAAACCAGCTTTGCAGCAAGTGTATCCATTATATTTCTGCAAGGTGTTCCGCTGGCGCATAGAATATTGTTTTCAAGTGCATCCAGATAGCTTCCGGTAATATCGGACAGTGTAATTATACCGGTAAGCTTCCCCTTAACATCTGCTACAGGGAGAACTTTTACGTTATTCTTGACCATTATGCTCCAAGCTGCCTTAATGGATATATCCTCCGAAACAGGACTTATTACGTCAATATCTAGATCTGAAATCTGTGTTCTGACTGTTTCACGGTATTCCGGTACCTCTACTCCAAAATATTTTAGTACAAATTCTGTTTCCTTGTTTATATCTCCTATTCTAATGGGAACTGCATGGGCAGCATGTCTTTTTTTTAATTCTGCGTAAGCAATAGCTGAACATATTGAGTCTGTGTCCGGATTTTTGTGTCCGGTAATATATATTATATCTTTCAATTATAGCATTCCTCCAAATTACCGTTATTTGCAGTTTTATTTTACACTAATAGAATTTTGACTGCAATAAACTTATGTAATCTCATAACTCAATGTTTTTATTTAATGTCAATTCAAACCAAAAAGTGCTTCCCTTACCTAACTTGCTTTCCACTCCGTATTCGGCTCCGTGCATATCCAGTATTGACTTTACTATCGAAAGTCCCAGGCCTGTTCCGATTGTTGCTCTCTTATGTGCCTTGTCAATCTTGTAGTATCTGTCCCAAATGAGGGGAAGCATTTCTTCGGATATACCTTCTCCTGTATCTGAAATTTCAACCTTCACACCGTCGGGAGTGCTACTTTGAATAATTGTAACCGTCTTATCTGCCCCGGTGTATGTTATGGCATTATTAATCAAGTTGTATATTACCTGTGAAATTTTAACCGGATCAGCATTTACCCATATATCCTTATCACTTCTAAATTCTATCCTGTAGCCTTCCTGTTCAATAAGTTTATTATACCTTTGAAGTATTCTTCTAATACTTTCCGTAATATTGAATGTCTCAACATTGATTTTACGGGTACCTGATTGAAGCTGGGATATATCCAGAATATCATTTACAAGTGTGGTTAGCCTTATTGCTTCATCAATTATTATCTGAACATTTTCAGGTGTATTTTCTCCGGGAAGATCCCGCATAACCTCACCATACCCCGTAATCATAGTAAGAGGAGTTCTCAAATCATGGGAAATATTCGCAATTAGCTCTCTGCGCAAACCCTCCACCTTTGAGAGTTCTTTTGCAGCGTAATTAAGAGTGTCGTTAAGCTCAGTTATTTCCAGATATCCCCGACCATGAAATGTAGTTTCATAGTTTCCCTTTGCAAGTTCCTTTGCAGAGCTGTTAATTTTGATTATAGGGTCAGAAACTTTTTTAGAAATAAAAAGCCCCATTAACAAAGCTAGCAGCAAGGTTATTCCGGTAACCCATACTAACTGGATTCTCAATGTATTTACTGTGGCATTTACGGGAGTTATAGTTGAATTCAACATTACAATGATATGTGCCCCGTTTCCTGAGTTTACTATTTTAACGTAAATCATATTACCCGGTAGGTTTCCCGGAGGTGCAAAGCCATTGGTAAATGGATAGCCTGCAGGGACACGCCTTTCCATTACCTTATCCATTGGGAATACTTCCAGATATGTGCCGCCATTTTGTTCTGCACTGCTGTAAAGCCTGAATAATTCAGAGGGCGGCAGCTTGTGTATAATACAATCCGGCCGGGATTCTACTGAATACTTTGTTTTTCCGCTGTCGTCCAATATTTTTATGCAGGCGTCTTCCTCTTGGGATAATGAATCAAGAAGTTCCTGAAAATTCTCGGAGTCTACGTTATTCTCGATAGTCTCAGCCATTGACTTAATGCTATGAATTTTTATCTGCTTGTAGAAATCATCAAGAAAAACTATCTGAAACAGCCATAGTAATATGAGCATTACTGCGACAAAGGCTGTAAGGTAAAGGAATATCTTGTATTTTATGCTTATTTTGTCATGTCTCAAATCTATAGCCCACCCCTCTTAGGGTAACTATATTTTTACTGTAATCACCCAGACTTTTTCTTAGCAGCTTTATATGAGTGTCCAGTGTACGGTCATCTCCGAAAAAATCATATCCCCAGACATCTGTTATAAGCCTCTCTCTGGTGAGTGCGATTCCCCTGTTTTTAACCATATAGAAAAACAGATCATATTCCTTGGGCGACATATCAATTTTTCCGTTATCAATATATACAAGCCTTCCCGTAAAATCCACTGTCAAACCTTCAAAAGTAAAAATATCTTTTTTGTTATCTGTTTCAGATATACCTCTGCTTCTTTTCACAATCGCATTTATTCTCATCATAAGTTCTTTTGGAGAAAAAGGCTTTACTACATAATCGTCTATACCAAGTTCAAAGCCGTGGATTTTGTCATACTCTTCTCCCCGGGCGGAAAGCATGAGGACTGGGGTCATACTAAACTTTCTGATTTCCTTACAGGCGGAGAAGCCATCAAGTTCAGGCATCATTACATCCATCACAATAATATCAAATTCCATTTCCCTGCATACTTGAATTGCTTCCATTCCGTCCGTCGCTTCTACAACCTCATGTCCCTCAAAAACCGCGTATTTTTTTATAATAGCCCGTATTCCGTCTTCGTCATCAACAATCAGAATTTTATACATGCATCCTCCATTAAACAAAACAGTACAATATACTAATTATACATCATTATGCCATTAAAAGGATGTCCTTGATTCATTACCCTTACTTCATTTTAAATTTTGATACTGTTTCCAGAAGGCTACCCGATAATTCTGCAAGAGACTCGGCAGATGCCGTTATTTCTTCCATAGTAGAGGTTTGCTCCTCTACAGAAGCTGACACTTCCTCCGAGATAGCCGCATTTTCTCCTGAAATATCCGATATGGAATTTATAGAGTTTACTATCTGTTCAGTTCCCGCTGACATCTGCTGTGCCACTGCAGAAACATCCTGTACTCTGTTTGAAATTTCGCTTATACCTGTCAGAATCCTGTCAAAGGAGTGGTTTGCCAAACTTACTCTTTCCAATCCAGCTTCTATATCCTTCTCTTCTTCTTCAATCGATTTAATAACATCCAATATGTCCTGTTGTATTTCAATTATAATAGCCGAAATATCCTTAGTTGAGTTTGCAGACTGCTCTGCCAGTTTCCTTATCTCATCGGCTACAACAGCAAATCCCTTTCCCTGTTCTCCTGCACGTGCTGCCTCAATGGCAGCATTTAATGCCAACAAATTTGTTTGTGCTGAAATGTTTGTTATTACTTCAATTATTCCCTGTATTGATTTTGATTTTTCCTCCAGATTTTTAACACTATCTACAGAATCCTGAGATGTTTTGTTAATAATATTCATCTGGTTTATTATCAAATCCAAGTCACGTTTACCCTCATCCGACAGCTTGTTAACGGTACCTACCTCATTAGCAATATTCTGCATACTCACAGCTGTCTGTTCAGCACCTTTTGAAAGTTCAGACATTGTGTGGGCTACTTCCTTTAACCTGTTATTCTGGTTTTCTGCACCTGTTGCCACTTCCTGTATTGAATTTGCAATTTCTTCCGATGCGGCTGTTGCTGTCTGAGTACCTGCCATCAGCTGCTGGGACGAAGATGCAATAGTCGTTGCACTCTCTGAAGCCTGAGAAACCAACATTTTCAGATTAATCAACATTGTCTTGAAAGATAGTGCCAATTTCGTTACTTCGTCTCTTCCTTTAAGTTCCTTATTATATTCGATTGTCAAATCACCATCAGCTACACGTTTTATCAGCCCATTCAGCAGATTTATAGGTTTAGTAATGCTCAGAGTAAGGAAAATTGCTACCAAAATACTCACAACTACTACCGCAGCTAATAAAATAAATATGAAAATTCTTGAAGCTTGGTTTGTATAAGAAATTTCATTGTTAAAGCTTTCGGCATCACTTTTTGTAACTTCAGTCAAAGCGTGAACATACTCTTCTATTTTTTTAACTTGTTCTTCATTGTTTGTCCTGCTTTTCTCAACAGCTTGATCCTTGTTTCCTTCCTTTGTTAATTTAATTATTTCTTCACGCATAGCAGTCCATTCATTAAATGACTTTACAAGACCATCTACCAGTGATTTGTCTCCAGTAAATGCTTTTTGTAAATCTTCAAAATTTTGTTTAATTTCTCCAGTATATTTATCTATATCATTAATGGCCGTTTCAAGCTGCTCTGTATTATCAGATAATACAACATCCTTCATAGATCTGTTAATTGCAAAAATATCTCCCTCTGCCTCTAATACAGCTACTCGTGCTGCGAAGGAATTAAAGTAAATTTTATCTGATAATTCGTCCATCCTTTGAAGTGCCATTAACGACAGTATAACCAAAGTAACAGAAATGAGTATTATTACTACATATCCCAATGTCAGCCTAAGGCCAATTTTAACTTTATTCAACATATGTAATCCCCCATGTAGATTTTATTTTGTGCAGATTAAACCATTAAAGTAAGTAATCAAAAATATCATAATTATTATATCACCATGTTATGTTAATTAGAATAGGATTTTGTTGAATTATGTAAAAAAATAGAGGTTTGTAATCTTTCGGTAACTGGACAACAAAAAATCATGTCCAGAAGGAGTTTTTTATCCTCCATCTGACCATGATTTTATTAAAACATTTTTGTGTATGATGAATCCTTCCCTCGACAAATCCATATCTTTTATAAAGTTGTATTTGTTTTGTTTTCAACAGCCATAAGATACCTCACGCCGGAATTCAAAAATTATATTTACTGGCTCATAAAAAACCACCCCTTAAGTTGAAATCAGGGGGTGGCTCGTTAGCAGAATTTATTTGATTAACACAATATTTATATTTCTCTCCGGCCTTCCAGAGCCTTTGCAAGCGTTACCTCATCGGCGTATTCCAAATCTCCGCCTACAGGTATGCCGTGTGCTATTCTTGTTGCTTTTACTCCTAAAGGCTTTATGAGCTTTGATATATACATTGCAGTTGCTTCCCCTTCAACGTTAGGGTTGGTTGCAAGAATTACTTCTGTTACTTCTCCGCCGCCCAATCTAGAAATCAATTCCTTGATACGGATTTCCTCAGGCCCGATTCCCTGCATTGGAGAAATTGCACCATGCAAAACGTGATACAGACCTTTGAATTCACGTGTCCTCTCCATAGCAACAACATCACGAGGGTCTTGAACTACACATATAACCGATTTATCTCTCGAAGTTCCGCTGCACAGTGGGCACGGGTCAATATCGGTAAGGTTACTGCAAACCGAGCAGTACCTTGTCTTCTGCTTTGCTTCCAGTATTGAATCGGACAGCTTTTGAACCTTTTCCATTGGCATATTTATTACATGAAAAGCCAGACGCTGTGCCGACTTGTGTCCGATGCCCGGAAGTTTCTGAAATTCCTCTACCAACTTTGCAACGGGAACTGCATAATATTCCATTTATTAACCTCCACAGGGGCATGCCCTGAATGACAGCATTTTTTAAAACATTCCCGGTAAACCGCCTAATCCACCTGTTATTTTACTCATTTCGGAGTTAGCCAGCTCATCGGCCTTTCTCAATGCCTCATTAACAGCACTCAGTATCAAATCCTGAAGCATTTCAACATCATCAGGGTCAACAACCTCTGGCTTGATAGTAATTTCCTTGATTTCCTTTTTACCTGTAGCAACTATATTTATTGCTCCTCCTCCAACAGAAACCTCAATAGTCTTATTTTCCAAGTCCTGTTGTGCCTTCTCCATATCTTTCTGCATCTTTTGGGCTTGTTTCATCAGGTTGTTCATGTTTCCACCCATACCGCCTCCGAAACCGCCTCCAGGGAATCCACCTCTTGCCATCTGTACTTCCTCCTGTTATTTTAAATTTAATAGTTTACAAATTTATCAATTTATATTATATCCTATTCGTCTATTATATCAAGCGGGACATTCAATCTGTCTGAAATTTCCCTTGTCAGCTTTACCAATGGGTTTTCTTCTGAATTCTTTGCAGAAGAAGGTTCGCTTTGAACCATGCTTTCCAGTGATTCCTCATCTACTACCTTTACACGGATATGTCTCCCGAGTCTTCTCTCCAAAGCATTTTCAAGGACGTCAATATGCTCGGCCTTTGATACGATTTCCTTCAGTGAGACTACTGCAGGCGGGAATACCACGAGAACCGTAGACTCATCAGCAGCCACTGCTTTCGTAGATGTAAGATACGATAACAGCATCATCCTCCTGTTCGCTTTTAGGTCAGATAGTACATTTGCCCATTCCTCCAGTTGATTATAAGAATTGCTTTTAGCTGAAGCTTTCGGAGTTGAACTGCCAGATACAGGAGGCACGTTGTCAAACTTTTTTCCCGTCGAAACAGGGCTGCTATTCACTGCCTTCGTTTGAACCGGCACACTGCTTCCGTCTTTGTCAGACGGTGCTAAAGCCACAGCACCTGTCCTAACTGCACTTTCAAGATTAGCTATTCTATCTGCCAAATTATTATCGCCACCGCTCTGGCCGTAACTTCCTACACTTATTGAAATAAGCATAACTTCAAGGAAGACTCTTTGGTTTAACGCATATTTAAGCTGTGTTTCAAAGGAAGACAGCTCCTTTATTATCCCAATCAGTTGCTCCTTTGAAAAGGCCTCTGACTGTGCTTTCATCTTGTCGAGGTACTGTTTTCCCATATCCAGAATGTTTTCGGGATTTGTACTCAACTTGCAAATCAAAAGATTCCTGAAATACAGCACCAAATCCGATGCAAACCTCAGAATATCCCTTCCGCTGGCAGAAAGCTTTTCCACATCTGCTACAAGTCCCTCAACGTTCTTACTCTCTATATTATCCACTATTTCCGATATAAAATCATCACTTACTATCCCTATTGCATCAAGTACATTTTGATGGGTTATAGTGTTGCTGCCTTCTGCAATACACTGGTCAAGAATACTAAGAGCATCTCTTAAAGCACCATCTGCCAGTCTCGCAATTAACAATGCACCGTCATCGTCTATCTGTATACCGCTTGCCTGCGCAATTACCTTTACTCGTTCGGCAATACCGGCAGGTGTTATTTTCTTGAAATCAAATCTCTGACACCTTGACAAAATTGTTGCAGGCAATTTATGGGGGTCTGTTGTTGCCAATATGAATACAACATGCCCCGGTGGTTCTTCAAGGGTTTTCAGCAGTGCATTGAATGCACCGGAGGAAAGCATATGAACCTCATCTATTATATAAACCTTATATCTTGCCTGTGAGGGAGCATAAACAACCTCATCCCTTATTTCCCTTACGTTGTCAACACTATTGTTTGATGCAGCATCTATTTCAACAACATCCAGAATTGATTCATCCAGAATTCCTCTGCAAACCTCACATTCATTGCAGGGGTCCCCATCTTTGGGGCTAAGGCAGTTAATGGCTCTGGCAAATATTTTTGCCATTGTGGTTTTGCCTGTACCTCTTGTACCGCAAAAAAGGTACGCATGAGCTACCCTCTCAGATTTTACGGTATTTTTAATTGTTCTGACAACATGCTCCTGTTCAACAATATCTTCAAATACAAGAGGCCTCCACTTTCTATAGAGTGCCGTATAGGACATATCCTACCTCCTCCTTTTATGTACACTGCAATTCAAGGATCATCGGTGTTCTACCTACAATATAATACAAGCCTGTTCATTTGAACAGGCTTGATTTTTTATAAATTGAATGGCCGTACACCCATTATCGATAGAAGCATATAGCCGTTACCTTTACAGTTAGCTCTAATCAGGTAACCCAGCGGCACACAGAATTTGCTGCTTATCGCTGCTTCCTTCCGGACCTGACGAGGTTCACAGAATTCTATTGCGCAAGACCCAATTGTCATTGCCACTTGTAAAGGGCAGGCACTACACACTAAAACCTCAAACGGGAATTCAACCCTGCTATAGCGGATTGCAGGTACAGGGCACCGCTGCCTCCCCGTCTAGTACGGCCAAAACTGGCTTTTTTAATGTGTTCCCGAACCCATAAACCAAATAAGTTCAGTGCACTTTTAACATTATAACTTAAATACTGTCCCATATCAAGAGATATTATTTTTACAATTTATGTATTTATTGTAAGTAAATTTCAAGCAAATCTATTTTATTTTAGGACAGAAAAAAAGCACCTCAGTATATAATTTATAATAATTCCTGATAAATGGGTGCCCTATGTAACAAAAAATAAAATCAATATGTTTAAAGGAGGAACAAAATGAAAAAGCTTTTAATGGCTTTACACTTAGTATTATACCACTAATTTCTATAACTGATTATTAAAATTGTATAACAAATATTAACAATGTGTGAATGTATTTTGCTTACTTTGTCCCCCTGCTAAAATGTTTATTTTTACATTATGAAATTTACTATTATCATTGCAATTCCAACGTAAAGTGCAGCCTGTCCCATTGCTGCTCCCACATTATTCTGTTCGTATATTTCATTCCACACATCCACCTTTACTATAGCTGTAAAAATCTTTTTGAACAATACGGATAATATACCGTATATCACAAGACAAACAGCAATTACCAAGGCTACTGTAATTAAATCAAAGTCAGTTGTATATGCATCAATTATTCCTGTAATAATTGTTTGTACCGCAAAAACAAACCCCAAAAGTCCTATACCGGCAGCTGCATTATTGTCTATAAATATTTCCTTAAACAGAGTGGTCTTTCTCCTCAAAACCATGCTGTAACACACCATTGCAACTAAAACAAATAATATAAACAGCAGAACCTTTATTAGTATGGATGCTCCAATCCCTTCAATTATATCTATAAAATCTATGTACTTTATAATAGATACGAATATAACTGAAAGAGTAACGGAAAACAAGGCTGCACCAATGTTTTTCTGCTCGCATATTTCTTTATTCAGGCACACCTTGCCGTGACCGTCTTCAGCATTTATCAGACTTACTATTGATTTGGACAGAAGTCTTAATATTGTCAGTATTACTACATAAAAAACCGTGTATCCGATACAAACTGCCAAATCAACAAATACATTATCGCTGGCAGCCCCCTTTATGGCATGTGACGACAGATAAAGCACCGGAAATACAAAAGCCCCGATAAACTCTATCCATGCCGCAAAATTATCCTTATTAAACAGTGCATCTTTAAGTGAGACATCTCTAAGAACCAGATTATTATAAATAACCCACCCCAATATAAAACCTACCGTTAATATAACAAAACTAAATGACAAGTCTTTCAAGAAAAAACTAAAGTATTCAAACATCCTATTATCCCCCTAAAAGCTATTTTTCTTCCATTCCTTGGTAAATTTTGTATAATGACCCTTCAAACCTCTGTCCTATAAAAATTCTGAACATCCCGTTTGTTTTAAGCATTTCTATGTTAAGATACTCTGTAATCCCTTCGGCATCACGTTGATAGTCCCATACCTCAACTTCCGATTCGTACTCAATTTTTTCCGAATTCAGGTCAAAAACCTTTATAGAGCCCTGTACCCCGTCTATCCTATAATCATTTTCCGGCATTGTACACCTTTCGTACTCTGTACCGTCAGGAGTGGTTATACACTTCTGACCCACAACTTCCAAAAATTCTTCTGAGAACGGAACTGTATCATCCAGAAAGTAAAGGTATGTTTCAAACTGGCCTTCCTCTTCACCCTTGTACACCTCAAAAATATACTCCGTCTCTTCTGATCTGGAATAAACAAGGTATCTGGTAAAAGGCCTTTGACCTACATCCATGTGTATAATTTTACCGAAAGTAAAAAATCCCTGTTCTTCAAGTTCCTTGAGTTTAAATTCAACCATTGAGTTTTTATTGATATTCAATGGATTTAGTATATCCTGACCATCTTTTTTTTTGAAACCGAACATCGACCATCACGTCCTATTCCATTTAAAGTTTAAAAAATTCTAATATATTCTGCTGTGGCGTGAGTTTTTAGACTTTGGCTTTGACAGCTTTCTTATTATGATTATCAGTGCTACCGATGTTATTATGATTACTACTACAACCGCCCCGGTATTTCTTGATGAATTTGTAGGATACTTGTCTGTGTAGTATACGTTATCAGGATTCTGCTCCTGATATTGCTGTGAAAGCTGTAAATCCGGGTCAACCCCTTCTTCCATATAATTAGGTTCTCTCTGTACTCCCTGTTTCTCCAACTGGTCTACCCTGTTTTCCAATTGTTGATACTGATTCTGGTCAAAATAATTCCTATAAGGTGAAATTTCATTCCAATGATGATACCAGAACAGATCCGATGCCCTCATCAAAAACCACAAATCCCACGGGCCTACATACGCATATCCGTAAGAAAAAGGACTTCCGAACATAGATCTGTTTACATTGATAAATATAGGCCTGTTGTTGAAAACATTTATTCTGGATGTCCGGGTTCTCATTGCATCCTCAAAATTCATTTTCCTTGAACTTGAGCCATAGCTTCTTTTCATGGAATCATTATAAACCTTTTGCTGTTGGCTATTGAGTTTTTGCTTATAAGTTTTGTAATTTTTACTCGAAACCTGACTCTTGTAAGTATCCTGCATATAGGATTTCTTTTTTGACGACGCTTTCGCAGTAAACCCAGAAGTATTGGCTTTTTTACTTGATGACCCGGTATAGGATTTTGAACCCGGTACACTTCTTGAGCTGCTTTTTGAAGTGCTACTTTTCGAAGTGCTGCTTTTCGCCTTTGACGAGCTAAAAATACCAGAACTCCTTGATGAAGAACTCTTATGACTGCTGAAAGATTTTGAAAACGATTTGCTGCTTCTGCCGAAAGAACGAGCACCTTTTGCATCAACTCCCATAAATGAAACAGAAACAAATGCAAAAATAAGCAGTATGGCTAATATTCTTTTTTTCACAAACTATCCCTCACATTTTTAAAATGTATTTACATGTAAAAATTAGTATTATTTTAAGTATTATATCATGAACACTTTTTAGAATATATATATTCTTTTTTATTTTTAAAGAAATGTATAAGAAAATGTAAATAAGGCAATAACTATAACTGACCCCACAAAATACATTTTAACCCCCTAAAAATGCTCCGGCTTTGCGCCGGGCATTTTTTTTATGCATAGAAAAAGAGTCTGCTGATATTAATATGCAAACTCTTTTTTACTATATATAATAATTGGACTGTGCTTGACAATTTATCTCATCTGCCCTCTTGTATCTTTTCCCCCTATACCGGCACTTCCTGTTATTGTCAGTTCTATTACCGAATTAGATGAAAGTATAACCGAACTGTCTGTAACAGATACTTTCTGTGCAACAATTGCCGGATCTAATGCATTTATCAGAATTCTTTTGGGTGAGCTGGCAAAATTGGCTCCCGCTTGCATAATTGCCTCAAAGTATGACTGACATGCTCCTGCAAAGATACACAACTTATCAGGATCGGGCTCATATGCTCTGGCAATTTTTACTGATTCAATGAAGTATGATGAATTGGCGTAGCTATCCAAGGATTGATAATTACTTGCACCTTTTTTCAAACCGTCATGTCCCGTTAGCACCAGTATATCCGGATTGTATGCCTCCAGATATTGCTTTACTACTGAAGGCTGCCTGTTTTCACTTACCCATTTACCGGAACAGCTGATTTTACTTTTCTTATAAAAGTCCAAACATTGGTTCATAAAATCCTCGGCCGAATCTATATGCAGTATTCTACCCGGCCTGTGCTTAATTCTCGATAGAAATGATTTGAATACAGGTCTGCAACAATTAATGCTTTTTTTTACCTGATCAAGTTCATTTATTGCCCTGGTATATGCTATCCTTGCATCCTGCTTAACAAGGTCATCTCCCTGTGAATCAGCTTCGATTCTGTATGACAGACCTCTTAGTACATACGATTCTAATCCGTTAAAGTTTGTTTTTATGTTTACTACCCTAAAAAGTATGTCTCCTCCATAAGACCTTCTGATAACAATATCTCCGATATTAAATTTAGCCAAAAAAATCACTCCAAATTAACTTTTTATTGCATAATATGCAACTAAATTTCATTTGGGGCTTGTACAGCTTAATTGCTAAAAACTTTTATGTAAAATAATTGGTTTATTCTTGAAAATTTCTGGTTGACTTTCTAAATATCCAGGTATATTATTATATATGAACAATCATTCATATGAACGTATGTAAGTAATGCATTTAATTTGTATTAAGAAAGGAAGGTTTTATGAATATAGAAAAGGATATTGAACACTGTGACTATATATGTCTTCATAAGGATGTAATAGATCAGGTACTGTCACATTTGCCCGAAGAAACCCAGTTATATGATCTTGCGGAACTATTTAAAATTTTCGGTGATACCACAAGAATCAAAATTTTGTATGTTCTTTTTCAGGCAGAAATGTGTGTTTGTGATATTGCCCAACTGCTGAACATGAGTCAGTCAGCTATTTCTCACCAGTTGCGTATATTAAAACAGGCAAAACTGGTTAAATCAAGACGTGACGGAAAGACTATTTTTTATTCATTGTCTGATTCACATGTAAGAACAATAATTGACCAGGGTTTTGAACATATTGAAGAATAATTTGAGTAATAACAAATAGGGGGATATTTAGTATGAAAAAGAATTATAGACTTAACGATTTAGGCTGTGCAAACTGTGCTTCAAAAATGGAAAGAGAGATCAGTAAGTTGGAGGGTGTTAATAGTGCCACTGTTAACTTTATGATGCAAAAACTTACTATAGATGCAGTTGATGAAAGTTTTGACGATATCATGACCTCAGTACAAAAAATCATAAAGAAAATTGAGCCTGATTGTACTGTAAAGATGTAATATAGGTGACTTTAATTTACAAGGAGATTTTTATGAATAAAGCTAAAAAGGAAATTATCCGTATAGGTGCAGGAACTTTGGTTCTGATAATTGCGGTGGTGGTATCATTTCCGTCCTATATGAATCTTGCATTTTTTCTTGCAGCCTACTTTATTATCGGCGGAGATGTTCTCTGGAGAGCAATCAGGAATATTATGCACGGCCAGATATTTGATGAGAATTTTTTAATGAGTATTGCAACAGTCGGTGCGTTTTTTGTGGGAGAGTACCCCGAAGCTGTTTCCGTAATGCTTTTTTATCAGGTTGGAGAAATGTTTCAGGATTATGCCGTTAACCGTTCAAGGAAATCCATATCTTCATTAATGGATATCCGCCCTGATTATGCAAATGTTAAGCGTAACGGAGAGCTTGTTACGGTAGACCCTGAGGAAGTTGCAATAAATGAAATTATAGTTGTTAAAGCCGGTGAAAAGATACCACTTGACGGTAAAGTCATAGAAGGCCATTCATTGGTTGATACCTCTGCATTAACAGGCGAATCTGTTCCAAGGGAAATTAATATCGGCAGCGAGGTTCTAAGCGGATGTATAAATCTTAACGGACTTCTTACAATTGAAGTTGCTAAAGAGTTTGGTGAGTCCACTGTTTCCAAAATTCTTGACTTGGTGGAAAATGCAAGCAGCAAAAAAGCAAAACGTGAGAATTTCATCACCAGATTTGCAAGGTATTACACTCCCGTTGTTGTTATAGTGGCAGTCATTCTTGCAGTTTTGCCACCGCTCCTTGTTCCGGAAGCAACCTTCAGTGACTGGATATACAGGGCATTAACTTTTCTGGTTGTTTCCTGTCCCTGCGCTCTTGTAATTTCTATTCCTTTGGGCTTCTTCGGAGGTATTGGCGGAGCCTCAAAACTGGGGATTCTCATAAAGGGCGGCAACTATCTGGAAGCTCTTGCAGCTACAGAGCTGGTTGTTTTTGATAAAACAGGAACACTTACAAAAGGAACTTTTAAGGTTACAGAGATTAATCCCGTAGGTATTTCAGATACTGAATTATTGGAGCTTACCGCCCATGCTGAAAGCTATTCAAACCACCCTATTTCTCAGTCTTTGAAAAATGCTTTTGAATCGGAAATTGATAATTCCAGAATTACAGATGTTGAAGAAATACCCGGTCACGGTGTTAAAGCAGTTGTTGACGGGAAAACAGTATATGCGGGTAATTCCAAGCTAATGGAAAAAATAGGTGCTGAGTATATAAAGAATAAAACAGTCGGAACAGTTGTACATGTAACGGTACACGGGGTTTACGCAGGATATATAGTTATATCAGATGAAATAAAGGAAGACTCGGCATCTGCCATCGCAAAGCTTAAAGCATGTGGAATACATAAAACCGTAATGCTCACGGGGGACGCAAAGGATGTTGGTGAAGCAGTTGCCGAAACTCTAGGGCTTGATGAGGTGTACACTGAACTTCTTCCCGTTGACAAGGTTGAAAAGGTCGAAAAGCTCCTTGCGGAAAAATCACCAAAAGGCAATTTGGCTTTTGCAGGGGACGGTATAAATGATGCCCCTGTGCTTTCAAGAGCCGATGTAGGTATTGCTATGGGGGGACTTGGCTCTGACGCTGCTATAGAAGCAGCTGACGTGGTTATTATGAATGATGAGCCTTCCAAAATAGCCACTGCTATTGCTATTTCTAAAAAAACCCTTCGGATAGTTAATCAGAATATAGTTTTTGCTCTCGGGGTTAAGGCTATTGTTTTGGTAATGGGTGCCTTCGGCGTATCAAACCTTTGGGAGGCGGTATTTGCAGACGTTGGTGTATCTGTAATAGCAATTCTCAACTCTGCACGAGCTTTAAGAGTAGATAATACATTTAGATAGTAAAGTTGAAAAGCAGAGGCGCTATTCCGATACAGCCTCTGCTTTTTTCTGACTTATGTATTGTTCCATTATCTCAGCAGCACACTTTACATATTCCGCACAGGGACGTTTTTTATAATAGCTCTCTGTTCTTGTCTCAGGAGTAGGGTTGTCAGGCCCCGTTCCCAGTCCAAGCAGTTCCCTGCACACTATTGTCCCGTTGATGTTTGTAAACCTTCGGGCAAGCTCCTGTATGAGCTTGTAATGTTCTTTTTTTGCTTCATTATCCTTGGGTTCATCATATCCGTAGATTATACCCGCAACCATGAACATACCGCTTACAGCACCGCAGACCTCCCTAAGCCTTCCCATTCCACCCCCGAAGGATGATGCTATCCTCAAAGCACTTTTCAATTCTATACCGATTTCATCGCTAAAAGCTCCAAAGACGGCCTGGGAACAGTTATATCCATCTTTAAACAACTGCTGGGCCTTTTCTGAATTTTTTCCCATGTAATCTCTCCCAGATTTTGTATTTTATCTTTAGTTTACTTTTTGTTCTTTTGAGTGTCAATAAATTCTGTAGTAATATTATATTAGTATAAAAATAAAACCGGGCGAGGAATTATGTTAAGTATAATTAATAATTCGAAAGATTTAATAATTCTTATACATGAAATTTACGGAGTCAACCGCTTTATAACAGATACTGCCAATAGATTTGCTTTGTACGGCTGTGACGTTGTGTGTCCTGATTTGTGTGGTTTGGGACATCCATTTGATTATAGTGAACAGGAGGCTGCCTATAGGTATTTCTCTGACAATATAGGTTTTTGCAAAGGAACTGATATTGTTATTAACCTGGCAAAGCAACTTGAGAGCAGCTACAATCGTATTTTTTTGATTGGCTTTAGTATTGGCGCTACTACTGCATGGCTTTGCAGTGAATCAGGACTCTTTTCAGGCGTTATCTGCTGTTATGGTTCAAGAATACGAGATTATACCGGTATTTCTCCATCCTGCCCTGCCTTGCTTCTTTTTCCAAGTCATGAGAAAGCCTTCAATGTAAGGGATTTTGTCAGCAGTATAAAAAAACCCGGCGTTAAAGTTCATACGTTGGAAGGAAATCACGGCTTTGCCGATTCCTATTCTATGGAATACCATAAGGATTCTGCAAGAAAGGCTTTTGATTTGATTAAAGGGTTTATAGAATAATGGGTTGTCGCAAAACCTGTACGCGAGTATAAATTGTATCAATGGAAGCTTGGTTAAAGATATTTGAAGATGTTTGTCGGCGAACATGGATATTTTACCGTAATACCTACACGATGTAGGTATTAGCGACACAATGAATCATGGATGATGAATGTGAGCGACGGTAAAATATCCTATGATGAGCCGCTAAAAATTCTTGCAAATATCTTGGAAGCAATCATTGATATAATTTTATACGGGAGTACGGTGTTAAAATAGAAAAACTTTCTATTCGCAACAACCCTTTTATTCATTATTAATAGCCGCGCTGTAAATAGCTCTTTAACGCCGCATAATCAATGGCATTTATATCGCCATCCTTGTTGAAGTCAGCGGCAGCCAAGTTGACGTTGCCTGATGTGTCACCCATAAGTATTTTTTTGAGCAGGGCAAAATCTATTGCATCAATGTTTCCATCATTGTTTATGTCTCCGTACTTTATCTCAGGTGCTCCTCCTGCGGGTTCTTCTCCCCAAAGAAGCTTACCGTTGTCATATACGGGTATGTATTTGGACATTCCTGCAAAGGATACTGCATCAAAGTCCGGCGGACCGCTTAGGTTTTGGTATGACCAGTCATTTTCATTGGAACCTGCGGCATTTTTGTATTCAATCTGTACGGTTGCATCTTTTTCACACATTTCCCACTCCGCGGGCATTATCTGTGTACCTGTAAAATCTACTGTAAAGTAATATATATTATCCTTGTATTGCTTGAGTCCGACAAGTTTTGCACCCTGACTGTCCTCAAGGGTTAATTGTACGTCATTTACTGTACCCCCGGCTTCAAATATTTCTGATAAATCCATAAAATAACGGGTGGACATCTTGTCC
Organism: Clostridium sp. BNL1100; assembly: GCF_000244875.1. Taxonomy (NCBI): domain Bacteria; kingdom Bacillati; phylum Bacillota; class Clostridia; order Eubacteriales; family Clostridiaceae; genus Clostridium; species Clostridium sp. BNL1100. The sequence goes on along the minus strand of NC_016791.1, from coordinate 270,490 downwards.
TTCATGGTTGCAGGCCACGCTGAGCGATTATTTATCTGGAACATAACTTTCAGCTTGCCATAGCCCTCATATATAATCCAACCCCTTGTAAAATATTCTGTCAGGTTATCCTGAGGTGATCTGAAATTCTCAGGCTTCGGCCAGTTTACCAGTGGGTTTCCTCCGTACATACCGTACATTTTAGCCAGACAGCCTACAAAGCCGGCATTATAGTCTGTTGCTACTTCATTCAATGTATAATCTTTGATATCGTCCTTCCAGCTGTCGTCTGAGGAAGGGCCTCCTACCAATGCTCCGTAGAGAATATGTCTATGGAAAGTTGGGACGTTAAGCATGCTTGTCCATGAACCATGTGCAGTTCTGTGGTGAGGATGCTCAGGTGCATTTTCCCCAAATCCTACTTCGTAGCTGCCTCCGCGGGGATTATCTCCAAGTGCATAGTTTACCTGTCTTTCTGCAAAATCGTGATAGGTCTGCTTTTTGGAAGCAGTTCCTATTGTTTTATCATCAGACCAAACAAATGCTAAAAATGCCGCAGTTGTTGCATAACGAAGGGAGCCCCATTGTGAAAGCCACGCAAGTCCTCCGGGAGTGTATTTTATTCCTGTCCCCGGCATCCAATAATCAAGATTCTTTTCAACCATTGCAGCGTAACTCTCATCATGGCCTGCCTGTGCTATCTTTAGAGCTGCACCGTAGCTTACGTCATCCCAGCAGTGCGTATGTTGCCCACCTAAAATGGTAGCGGGAAGGATTGACTTTGCCTTATCCAGATAAGTTGCATCCTGTGTTTTAATATACAGCCATATTGCACCCCATGCCAGGTCATCCACATAACTTCCTGAAGGATACAGTGTTTTCAGAGGATTTTTACCTCTATATGTATCAGCAAATTTAAACAGCTGCTTTGCATGTGTAAGACAGGTTTCTGCATATGTGGGGTCTGTGGGCTCAAATATAATTGAAGCAATAGCCAATGCTGCCGCAGTTTGGCCTGCTACGTCTGAACCCGGTGTTGTAGGGTCAACCTTGAATGACTTTCTGTCTGTTTTATAATCCAGCAATTCGTGGGGTATCCACACAGAATGGTCTGATTCTTCATAGCCGCACATGTAATACAATACATCCGGACTTGGGTGTGCCTTAATAAAGAAGTCCGTAGCCCACTTGATCTCATCGAGGATGTCGTCCAGTTGCCCTGACTTTTCAAAGGCATCACGATATTCGTAAACAGCCCATTCCAATTGTCCTGCTGCATATGACATAGGATGTGTAAATTTTATTCCGTCTCCGGCATCTGCCCATCCTCCGGTCAGGTCAAGACCTACATCCTTTCCGTCCGTCATTGCTGCATCACCTCTGTAGGGCAGAACATAGTTGTCGGGTAAATCACCAAGACGATTGGCCTTGTAAAAAAGAATTGACTTCTGCATAGCTTCGCCATAATTGTAAAATGCGCCTCCCGCACGTGGCGAAGCCGCTGCTTCTGCAGTTGTCGGAGCATAAACAAATAGTGACAACAGCAGTGACGTGATTAGCATGAAACTGGTTGTTTTAAGGAATTTTTTCCTCATGATAATACCTCCATTACAAATTAAATTTTCTTAAAATTTGAGCTTCCGGCTGGAATTATATCGATAAACGAAGAGTGTTTAAGAGTAGGATTTAAATTAATACAAATATTACTTAACTTTCTTAATTATACAATTTTACCCTGTAGTTTGTACAGATTTAGGCATAAAATATTAAGATAAAAAAAGAACAACGCTGCTGTGCGTCGTTCCTATCTCCGGTAAAATTTAATTAAATCCCATAAAATGAGTATTCTCCATGTTTTTCACGAGAAACAAAAGGCTTATTTTCAAATGCATTATCTTTGTTTTCTATAACCCCTTTCAGGATTACTCTTGTCAAGTCGGGTACATCAGGAGATTTTACCGCCTCGTTTATATCCATAAATAAAGCCTCGCTGTTTTCTCTATTATCTGAATTTGGCGTTCCTTCAACATAATCCATCAGGAACACTGCGTACCAGTCTTTTAAGTTAAAACGTACACCTACCAGCCCAGATAGTTTTGCGACAACGGTAGTTTCCTCTAAAACCTCTCTGCATAATGCTTCCTGGGGTGTTTCGTTGATTTTAACATATCCGCCGGGAATAATAAGTTTTCCCTTACCTGCTCCATATGTATGTCGAACCAGGAGTACTTCATTTCCCTTTAGTACGATTCCTCCTACGGATTGACACCAATTTGTGTTCTCATCTCTTTTTCCGTCCAATGTACAGTTCCTCCGGCTATTAATTAATTTGTCCCTAACAGGATATCATAAAATAAGAGTATATGCGAATGAGTGAGTTATATAAAAAAAGACCGTCTATTTGAATAAGAGCGGTCTCTTTTACGTAAACAACAATATAAGTAAATCAATTGAGGTTTTTTAGCATTCCAATGTCTTTGCACGTTCAAAATCATCCTGAATTTCTTTTGAGGGTGCACCTGACACAACTGAAAACAGTACGATGGCAATACAGGACAGAACGAATGCCGGAAACAGTTCATAGATACCAAAAATCCCGCCTAATGGCTTTATAAGCAGTGACCATACAAAAACCATTCCTCCGCCTGTGAGCATTCCAGCGATGGCACCTGCTCTTGTTGTTCTCTTCCAGAACAGTGAAAATAGCATAATTGGGCCAAAGGTTGCACCAAACCCTGCCCATGCGAATGCAACAACCTTAAATATGATACTGTTTTCGTCCAATGCAATGATTACTCCTATGAGTGCAACCAACACAAGTGTGATACGTGAAACCAGCATAACCTGCTTGTCGTTGGCCTCCTTTTTCATAATTCCCTGGTAAATATTTTTTGAGAAAGCCGAAGCTGCTATAAGCAGGTAGGAATCTGACGAACTTATGGTAGCTGCAAGAATACCCGCCATAACTATACCTGCTATCAATGCAGGGAGCAAATTAGAGGACAATACTATGAATATACTCTCGGATGCACTCTTTGTCAGTAATTCTGTAGGATACAGGCTTCTACCTATAATACCTATTGCAACTGCCGCAAACAAAGATATTACACACCAAACAGTGGCAATCCTTCTTGATTTTCCAAGTTCATCAACTTTTCTGATAGCCATAAATCTAAGCAATACCTGAGGTACCCCGAAATAACCCAATCCCCATGACAGAGTTGATATTATAGTAAGGAAACCGTATTTCCCCGCATTACCAAACAAAGGATTTCCGGCACTTCCCAACTGCTGAATACCATTGACTGTTTCAGGCTGAGCAATCCCAAAGAAATCTAAAAAGCCGGGTATTTGTCTTACATTGTCAAGAACACCCGAGATACCGCCTGCGGCACGTACTCCCACTACCAGAATAGTGCACAGGGCAAATATCATAACTACTCCCTGCATAAAGTCTGATACACTTTCCGCAAGAAATCCCCCCAAAAAGGTATATATAATAACAAATGCCGCTCCCGCAATCATCATGTACTGATATTTTAGTCCAAATAAGGTACTGAAAAGTTTACCAACAGTAACAAAGCAGCTTGATGCATAAACGGTAAAGAACACCAGTATAAACAGCGCTGCTATAGTCATAAGTACTTTTCTTTTTTCCTTAAATCTGTTACTGAAATAGTCTGGAATTGTAATCGAATCCCCTGCTACGGTTGAATATCTTCGGAGCCTTTTTGCTACAAGCAGCCAGTTTATGTACGTTCCCACTCCCAGACCTATTGCCGTCCATATGGCATCACTCAGTCCACACCAATATGCTACTCCCGGCAGACCCATCAAGAGCCATCCGCTCATATCCGAAGCTTCCGCACTCATGGCAGCCACCCACGGCCCCAGTGACCTTCCACCTATAAAATAGTTCTCACTGCTCTCATTAGCACGCTTTGCAAAATAAATCCCAATACCAATAACCAATACCATGTAAGAGCACATAGCAATAAATATTTTGGTTGTTTCAACCCCCATCAACTTTCCTCCTTTAATATGTTAAACAAGCATAGTTATTATATCAGACGGGGGTATTCATTTAAAGTACTTTTTTAAACAATAAATTACAAAATATGCTATTTTAGCAAAGCTCTGATTTTGTCATTTATGGACTTAGGATCTACTGCATTTGCAGGATCATCAGTAATTTCGTGTTCCTGCTTTAGCCGCAGTATCCTTGTAACACTCTGGTCAATCCGGTCCAAAGGCAACTGTCCCGACTGAGCGGCATTTTTCAGAGCAGAAATTACTGCCTTCTGTTTATCATAATCATGGCACACTAGGACTATATCACTTCCCGCAAGTATAGACTTTACTGCCGCCTGACCGATATTATAGTTCTTTACTATTGCCCCCATTGTAAAATCATCTGTAATAACAACCCCATCATAATTCATCTCTGTTCTAAGTATGTCAGAAATGATGGTTCTGGAGAAAGACGCCGGGTTTTCAGGATCTATTTTGGGTAACAGTATATGTGCTACCATTACTGCCTCCGCCCCATTTTCTATTGCATCAGCAAAAGGTCTTAACTCAAAGTTTCTAAGCCTTTTTAAATCATTATTAACCCTTGGAAGTCCCACATGTGAATCCGTCGACGTATCACCATGACCGGGAAAATGCTTTACAACGGGAATAATGTTTTGTGACTGCAAGCCCTGCATGGTCTGAATTCCAAGTTTACTCACCAAATCCGGAGCTGTTCCGAAAGATCTGTCACCTATAACTGGATTCTTTGGATTGCTGTTAATGTCAAGGACAGGTGCAAAATCCATGTTCATTCCAAAGGATTTAAGTTCTTCACCAATTATACTGCCCACTTGGTGTGACACAGAACTGTTATTGAGTTTACCGATGGTTTTATTTGAAGGAATTTTAAGAAATTCGTCGGGGAGTCTGGAAACTCTTCCTCCCTCTTCATCTACTGAAAGAAATAAAGGTACCTTGTTTGCCCGATTTATACTTTTTAACGAATTCAACAATCCAAGCATCTGGTTGGAATTCTGTATATTACTTTTAAAGAGGATAAATCCTCCCACATTATTTTCTTCAATCATTTGCCTTGCATGTTCATCTGCCACATATCCATCTATACCAACTATCACCATCTGACCGATTTTTTCATCCAGGCTCATACTCATAATCTGTTCCTTAAGTTTATCACTTTCTTGAACAGGTTCCCCTGAAGTATTAGCGGGTGTAGATGTAGATGTTGTCGCAGTATTGGTTTGATAAGAGGTATCTACCCCCATATCTTTATCGTCGCTCCCACGGTTGTAGTGGTTATCACGACTGTAAAGCAGAGCTGCATACCCTGACACAACTGTTAAGGCTGCCATAAAAATTACTATAAATATTGTTAAAAACTTTCTGCGTCTGTTCCTATATCTGGTTTTACGCACAAAAACCCCTCCTTGATTGCTATATAGATGCCTTTTAGAATCCATAATATATCATATTATAATTATATACCAGCATCTATTTAAAATAGCTTTAGGGGTAATATGCTTAAAATCTAGTAGAGTATTACCGGAGAACGACCATCTCCTGCGGGCCCTTGAATAATCAGTCTCAAGCCTTTTGTGACTTTTGGTATTTCAAATGCAATGCCTCCCCTGAACTCAGAAGATGCCGCTAAATGCCTGTCCAGTTGTTCCATATTTTCATCATCAAGACAAGAAAGAGCTCCCAGCGACGTATTATTATAGGATGTTCCAAACCTGTCTGTAAGATCGAACATTGTTTCTGAACTTATAGCTGCTGTTTTCTTTGAATTATTTTTTACGGTAATATCAATCAGCAAAAAAGTTCTTCCTTCGTCGGCTTCAAATAGTTCTGATTTGTCGCATTTTTTATATGCATTTACAATATAATCCAAACCTTTTACGGTTACGCTTTTATCTACTATTATCCAATCCTCGTTTTCCACGCTTGTTTTATGTGATTTTTTTATGTCTGAATCTACGCTTGGTATGTTATCGTCTATTAAACTGTCATGTGTAGTTATTGCGGATGATGATGCTAATGAATTGTCTTTAGAATTTGATACTGATTCGCAAGCACATAGTGCTGAAATGATAACGGCAGCAAAAAATAATAAAAAACTCCTTTTCATAAATTGTCCTCATTGTTATGCCTTAATGTAATTTTCACCCATTTTTAAAGCTCGTTACATATTACACCATAATATGTAATATGTCAATAAAAGATATATGAATTTTAACATTGTAAAAATTACTAAAATATTGTAAATTTAGTATGCTTATTCACATTTTAACAAGTAAATTGGAGGGATTATTTTGCTGGAATTCTTTCTATCAGTTCTGGAGACAGAAGACGAGAGAAATAAATTTACTGCTCTTTATACATATTATGAGAGTGCAATGTACAATGTTGCATTCAGTATTCTCAGGGATCGCTATCTTGCAGAGGACGCTGTACATGATGCACTGTTAAAGATTATAAATTATATTCCTGATATTTCAGATATTAAATGTCACAAAACAAGGGCTTTAATCGTTATTATTATCAAAAGCACGGCCATAGATATTTATCGCAAGCGAGACAAACAGTTTACAAATGAAAAGACTGAGCTGCCCGAGGAGGCTGATACAGGCGAATTACCTCTAGATCATATTATTGCTGACGAAAGTTTTAACGAACTGAAGATGAAACTTAATAAGTTGAATAAGGAGTATCTGGACATTGTTATGCTAAAGCATTTATATGATTTGTCAAACAATGAAATCGCAGATGTCCTATGTATTTCGGGCGACGCTGTACGACAACGTCTAAGTCGGGCTAAAAAGGCCATCAGAAAAATAATTGAGGAGGAAAATAAATGAGTTCAACAAAGACGTTGCAGGACGTTTTGATATCTGTTGCAAAAGATACCCAAAAAAATTTATCATCTGAATTGGATCGATATACGTACCCTTCGCACAAGTTCTCAAGAAGCTATACAAAACGTAAAAAGCTGATCCTCAGGTCACATGAAGAGTTTTTACCTATTAATAGTTTCAGAAAACGGATTCTCATTCCCATAGTTATCATCATTACTATTTTAACGTGTGCGATGAGTGTTCCTGCAATCCGTGAACCGGTGATTACCTTTATTGTTAACGTTTATAATGAGATGACCGACTTCATTATAAGGTCAGATAGCAACGAAATTCAGGTAACCACCAATGATTTTAGATTGAATTATGTTCCCGAAAATTATACTTTGGAAGATACACAGATAGCTGCAAATATAAAAACAGAGGCCTATAAGGATAATTCAGGCCATAGTTTTGCTTTTACGCTGGAATATTACAGAAAGGGAATAAATTTTTCAATGGATACTGAAAATGCAAAAGTAACCGAAACTAAAATACAAGGCCTGAAAACTGTAATTTCAGAAAAAAGTACCGGTGTAAATATTGCAGTTTTTGATAATAAAAGACATCAAATTTGGAACTTAACAGGAAATATAGATTATGATGTTGCATTAAAAATTGTACATAATGTCAAAATAAAATAATTTTTTAAAAAAATTACATTTATGTGTCACAAATGCCCTCTTTTATTCGTTATATATGTAAATGAGAGAGGGGGGTTGTTTTATGAAATACGGTTTTCATAAATATTTTATTGTGTTGCTCTGTGCATTTTGTCTGGTGATACCTTTGTCAGCTAGTTCAGCATATGCATCAGACGACATGGAAATAGGAGCTCAGCCTTTAAGTCTGTATATAAGTTCTACATCGGAAAATGTAAGTATATCCGATGGTATTGCAACTTGTTCTTCATCCGTTAGAGCAACTACAAACGTAACAGAAGTAATTATTGAAGCAAAGCTTCAGAAATATCAAAATAACAGTTGGGTTACTCAGGAGACATTTACAGAAATCTCTTATACTTACTATGGTGCTTTAAGCAGAACATGTGCTGTAGATCACGGATACTCATACAGGTTGGTTACTACTTATCAAGCTGTGATAAATGGTGTATCAGTGGAAACTGTAAACAAGACATACAATTATGGACTGTATTTGTAATTTCTCATTTGCAGGTATTTAGATTAGCTATGATATATGATTTTCTTTATCTGGATTATTTTGGGTGGTAAGAATTAATCGTATTTTATATGTAATCAACTATGTTATTTTTTTCACATCAAGGTAGGCATAGCTTTTGTAGTAAAATATTAAAGAAGGATAAGGTGATCATTAGAACCCCATATTGCAGAGTGTATTATCGTCGGGCGGTCAGTTGTTGAAACATTTGCAGCTGTCGCATAATCCAGCTGAAGCATCCTTGGTTATGACATCTAGACAAAGCTGGATGAAAAAAGACTCAAGTTAGAATATAAAAATTTATACCTCAGTTTTGTATAATCCCGATTTTATTTTCACTTGATCGACGTAAATTCATTTTAAACTATTCATTCTACTTTAATATAACTTTGTGAATGTATTAAATATTGTGTATTTTAGAAATCATTTAGTCAGGTTTGCTATATTTTTTAATTTGGCTTACCACCCAAAATAGTCCAGATAGGAAGGTCTTAATTTCATATGCGTTACATGCGCAAACTTCAAAAAGAATATGACATACGTTAAATAACCGTATGGCATATTCTTTTTTTGTAAGATTACTTATGCAGCTTCTTCAAATTCATCCGCATCTTCGTATACTGCTTCCTTGGAACCTGTCAGGCGAATTATGTTTCCGGATATGATACCTCCCACAAATGCCAGTACAACAGTAAATACGATACCGGCTACCTGTGCTTTAGCTGCCTCAGGCACAATAAATATTGCAATTATTCCGCCCAGCAAACCAGGCATACCATGCAGATTGTGAACCCCACATGTATCTACCATCTTTAAAAGCTTTTGCAGTTTAGGCTGTATTACAGTGTACCCTACAACACATATTGCTCCGGCTAAAAGTCCTATCAAAAAGGCAATCGGTGCACTTACCAAATTACAGGTTGCTCCTATTGCTACCCCTCCCGCAAGGCTGGCGTTTGCAATATCAGCAATAGCAGGCTTTCCTTTTCTGAATAATGCACTGAATAAATATGTAATCACTGTTGCTCCACACAGGGCAAGAACAGTATTAACTACTGTTTGCTCAAATTGTTCCGTAGGTACTATGGCACTGCAGAAGCTGGGCCAAAATATCCAAAGCACCATTGAGCCCAGCATGGAGAACCTGTCTGAGGAAGCATCGCTTTCAATAGGATGGTCCATATGTTTTTGTTTCGTCAGTGCTATAGCAAGGCCCAATCCGAAATATGCACCAAACGCATGGATAACTATAGAACCTGCTGCATCCACAAAGCCCTTTGTTATTCCAAGGCCTCCATCCAGAACCAGCCATTCATTAATCATATAAATAGGAACAAGAAATACCGAAATGAGGGCATATTGATAGAGACGGAGTCTTCCAAGCACTGCACCCATTGAAATAAGTGCGGCTGCAACTGCAAATTCCGCCAATAATAAACCTTTGATTGTTTGAGGATTAACTGATTCTAAAGAAAGGGCTCCTGTATACCTTAGCAACAGGTAAAGAGGAATTCCGGCACCAACAACCAAATATGTTCCGGTTGTTGCACTGTAGCCGTATTTTTTAACAAATACCATTAGAAATCCAAAACCTACCAATAACATTGCTAAAATATTGATTGAAAAGTTGTACTGCTGAACCTGCCTTATGCCATCAACTGCTTCGTTGGCGCTTGCAAAAGCACTAAAAGGCATAAACAGAGTTAAAATAAAACCTGACAAAAGAACAAATAAACCTTTTTTCATTATTCTACCCCTTTGTAAAATATTTTTATTAAGTTTTGAAACAAAAAACGTTCACAAAACAGTAACGATACTGTTTTGTGAACGCCATTGTTCGCAACAAAATAATATACTATTAGGATAAATATGTCAATAAAAATGAAGGAAAATAATCTCAAAATTTCAGTTTTTTTATGATATATGATTAATTTATGATGTTTTTTACAAATAGTTTGCAAGTTTAATGATTTGGGGTTTCACTTCAAGGCCAGTGTATTTCTTCATAAAGAAAGCACGCACCTTTTGTATTGTACAAAATTATGCGTGCTTTTGTGGCGGAGAAGAAGAGATTTGAACTCTTGCACGGCTATTAACCGCCTACCGCATTTCGAGTGCGGACCCTTCAACCACTTGGGTACTTCTCCACGGAATACATGTAATATTGTACACGTAAACCCAAATGGTTTCAAGCTTTTTTCCTGACATAATTTCTTCACAAAATTTCAATAAAATAGTCATAATTTTAAGTTATGCTAATTCATAAGCATAAGAGAGGTGTATCAGTCGGACTCGCCCTTTTGGACGGAGCCCTGTGCTTCTACTTTTGCTATACATCCTTTTGCCCGGGTTGCAGTAACAATTATTCTATAAGTAGATGCAGCCCGGCGTTTTATTTTATTCCAACCTGCAGAATATTTTTTGTGATATCCCTACTGATATACAGTACACCAGTATACCAAACAAAATACTGATTACAAGCAATCCATACGGATTATTTAGTATTGCTATAGAGGACAGTTCTGCCAGCTTATCAGGACTCATTCTTTTTGCTACTTCACTTATTGAGAAAATCCCTAGAAAAGGAATAAATGAAAAGAATCTTCCCTTTATACCTCCATATTTAAAGAAAAACGGCAACTGTATTGAAGTAAAGAAAGAGTAAGTTATAAGGCCTATGCTAATCCCGATTAAAATATCGCTGGATGTAAAATTAACCTTTAATATAGTCAATATCATAGCGTTTGCGGATACTCCTATCAAATTCAAAATTATTCCTTCTATAATTATAAAAAAGTACTTGCCGCTAACAATATCATTTCGGCTTATGGGAAGAAGACCGTAAAGTCTCCCAAGGTCATTCTTTTCGGCAACTGAGAAGGTATATCCCGAGGTCATTGCCATCATACACATACAGAATAGAGTACCTGAAATTACATCCTTCATGGTAAACATTATTATTAACGGAGACACCAGTGCAATTAGTATAATTTTTATATAAGGCTTTATTAATGCAAAATCCAGTTTTGCAATCTTTAAAATGTTAGTCATTGCCTCTACCCCCTCTGTTTGTAAAAACAATTATATCGTCAATGGAAACAGGTTCACAGGCTAGGTTTCCGTAAAACCTTAAGTCCTCGGTTTTAATTAAACCCTCAAAACCTGTGGAATATTTCCTTATTCCAATCATTTTACTTTCCTGTTCAGTGGTAATATCATTTTTACCGCCCTTTACTATTCTGAAGCCGTCAATAAATTCATCCTTGGTTCCTGTGTAAAATAGGGACCCCTGATTAATAAAAGTAATGTAATCAGCAATCTTATCAAGGTCTGATGTTATATGTGTGGAAAATAATATACTTCTTTTGCCGTCTTCTATGAACTCTGTCATTATATCAAGAAGCTCGTCTCTTGCTACCGGATCCAGTCCGCTTGTTGGTTCGTCGAGGATCAAAAGCCTTGCATCGTGGGATAATGCACACGATATCATCAGCTTCATCTGCATTCCTCTTGACAGGTCTTTTACCTTTTTATCAGGGCTAAGTCCAAATTTGCTTATAAAGGATTTATACTTAGATGAATCCCAAGTACTGTAAAACATACCTACATAGCGCTCAACTTCTTTTACAGTCCAATCCTGAACAAAATAGTTCGTGTCAAATACTGCACCTATACTTTCCTTAATCCTGTACTGTTCAGCAACACTATCCAATCCCAGAATCTTTATATCTCCGGATGTTTTTTGTATCATGTTGAGCATAAGCTTGATAGTAGTGGTTTTCCCGGCACCGTTAGGCCCTACCAGACCCATAATATATCCTTGGGGTAAAGAAAAGCTGATATTGCTTAGTTTAAAACTATCAAAGTTTTTACATAGATTTCTTATTTCTATATCATTATTCATATCCCTCATCCTCCATAAGAATTTTCAGCATTTTAACAAGATCCTCTTCTGATACTTCCGCCCTTCTGGCAGACTTTATGGCAGCAGACAGATTTTCCTCTATATCCCTTAAAAGCTGTTCCCGAATCAGTTCAGAGCCTCTCCCCAGCACATAGCACCCTTTGCCCTGTACGTTGGTGACATAGCCCTCCTGCTCCAACTCAGTGTATGCTCTGGTCGTCGTAAGCACGCTGATTTTCAGCTCCTTTGCAAGCTGTCTCAATGACGGCAACAATTGGTTTTCTTCAATTTCACCCGACAGGATTGAACTTTTTATCTGTTCTTTTATCTGTTCGTATATGGGTACCCCAGATGTATTGGAAATTATGATTTTCAATTTTCCCTCCTGCTTATTACTTTTGCGACTCTAAATGTTATTATTGTTACTACTGTTATTGTTGTTACATATACAGTATATACACATCACTATAAGGTGTCAAGAGCAAAAAAACTTGTGTTTTTATTATATTTGTATTAATAGTACAATATAGATACAGTAAGCATTAAAATTAGGAGAAGTATATGAGACAAATATATTATATCGGAGGTTCCCCTTGCTGTGGGAAAAGTACAGTTGCGGAATTGATAGCCAAGAAATATAACTTTCAATATTTCAAAGTAGACGACTTATTAGAGGTTTATATTAATAAAGGTGCAAAGCTGGGAAAACCTTTATTATCTAAAATATCAGAGATGTCATTAGATAAAATATGGCTAAGGGAGCCGGAGGTTCAAAACCTTGAAGAACAATATATTTATAACGAAATGTTTGAATTTATTCTGGAGGATTTAAATAAGCTGAACAATGATGTTCCAATCATAACAGAAGGTGCAGCATTTTTGCCGAATTTAATGAGTAAAAGTGGAGTAGGAAAGTCAAATTACATATGTATTGTTCCGACAAATGAATTTCAGTATGAAAAGTATTCACAAAGGCCGTGGGTTATGCAATATTTAGAGGGATGCAGCAACAAGGAACTTGCTTTTGAAAACTGGATGAAAAGGGATTACCTGTTTGCGGACACGGTGTTAAAAGAAGCATTGAAACTCGGATATTCAACATTGGTTGTAGATGGAAAGAGAACTATAGATGAAAATTTAGATATCATTGAAGAAGTATTTAAGTTCAAATAACAAATATAATTTTGTTGTTTTTGCATCAAACAAGTGCGTGTAGGGTTACACCTGTCCGCACTTGTTAATTTTCTAATAACGATGATTCTAACAATATGGAATGCTTTATATTATCGTGTATAATGAACGGAATCCATGTTTGAGCAATGAGTATAAAGACTCCACTGAATATAAAGACTTCTACGATAAATATGCCGAGAATATAAAAAATCTGTAAAATTTACTGTCTCCTCAAGCATATAAGCTGTTTTTGGAGCTTGACCGCTTATATGTAAAACTATCATCCTGCACTCAAAATACCTTTTATAAACAGAGATTTTTTGATTGTCGGACAGTTTTTAAGTTTTTGAACAAATAGTGCTTTAACTAAAGCTATAGTACGTCTTATTTATTAAAAAAATGAAACCCTGGATAAAACTAACGTATACGACAAGGTGTCAGGATTGCAGAAATATGCACTTCAAGTGAAATCAATATTTTTTATGATAGATGAAAACAAATGTGAAATACATAATAGCCATAAAGAATAAAGTTACAGTTAGAAATTTAAGAAGGGTTATTTTTATTATATTATACAAAATGACTGCTACAAATATATACCAATATGAAACCCAGAATGCGGAATGACCTGCCTTTGTATTAATAAAAATATTTCTCTCCTCATTCTCGAGCTCAATATTCTTTTTCATTTCGGGCTTTTTCCTAGCATATTTATATAGTACCATTACCCCTATTCCTGTAGGAAGAAACCCTGCTGTTAAACCAGTCATAAGCTCTTTCTGGTATCCAAATATAAACCCCGTTATTGCTGCTATTAGTCCTATAATTATAAATAACTGTGAAAATAGAAGTTCTTTCTTTATATACTTTTCAATACTCATAATAACTCCTCCTCAAATACAAAGATATCTTCAATTGTCAATTTAAAAACTTTTGCAATTTTATATGCTAGAAAAATGGATGGATTATATTTTCCATTTTCCAAAGATATAATTGTTTGCCTTGACACATTTACTTTGTCTGCAAGATATTGCTGAGTAAAACCACATTGCTCCCTTAAATCCTTTATTTTGTTTTTCAATCATATATGCTCCTTTCTACTTTAGGTATGTAAAGTTAGCTTTACACTATTAATATAATACAATTCTATTGGTATGTCAAGTTCACTTTACATTAAAATATTTTTATCTATTAAACCCACATATAAAACTAATTCTGCTTATAAAAATTTATAACCAGTTCTTTTTTTACGTCCCAAAATTTATAGAGCTACATAAAACACAGCCTTCTATATTTGACCATATGGAAAATTATTGATACTATTCATATAGCTTACATTTTGAAACATAGGCCTCGAAAGCGGTTTGTGTTTTTTGAGCAAACTAATAAATAATTAAGGAGGTTATACATGAGTATATCGAAAAAAACAGTCAAGGATATTAGCTTGACGGGTAAAAAAATTATTATGCGAGTCGACTTTAACGTACCCATGAAAGATGGTATTGTTCAAGACGATACCCGAATCAAGGCGGCTCTGCCCACAATCAAGTATATTTTGGACCGAAATGTAACCGGGCTTATCCTAATGAGTCATCTCGGCGATCCAAAAAAAGATAGCCAGAAAGCCCGTGACAAAGCTGCAGCCGAGGGCAAGACCTTTGATGAGGAGGCATATTTAGCTGGCAAACACAAATTAGCTCCTGTAGCAGATTATTTTTCAAAATTGTTGGGAAAACCTGTTCAGTTTGCGTCTAGCTGTTTAGGAGAAGAAACCAAAGCCAAAGCAGATTCACTCAAGGATGGCGAAGTTCTCATGCTGGAAAATACCCGTTTCTACAAGGAAGAAACCAGTAAGGAAGCATCTGAACGAGAAAAAATGGCAAAGGAGCTGGCGTCCTACGCTGACATTTATGTAAATGATGCATTCGGAACTGCTCACAGAGCTCATGCCTCAACAGAGACTATCGCACAATATCTTCCGGCAGTTGCAGGATTTCTGATGGAAAAAGAACTGGTATATCTTCAGGAGAAAGTTGTAAATGATGCGGCAAAACCCTTCGTCGCTATCATTGGGGGAGCTAAAGTTTCATCCAAGCTTGCAGTTCTCGAAAGCCTGCTAAACAAAGCTGATGCACTGATCATCGGCGGTTCAATGGCTTATACGTTCCTAAAAGCCAAAGGTATCGCTACCGGGGCATCTCTGGTAGAAGATGATATGCTTGATACGGCTAAGATCATAATCGCTAAAGCAGAGTCCAAAGGTTCAGGGATATACCTTCCTATAGACCATGTTGTTGCCAAAAAAATGAGTTCTGATGCTACTACGGAAATAACTTCTGATGTCAGTATTTCGGGTGATTGGAAAGGCTTTGATATAGGACCGAAGTCAATAGAGCTATTCAACAAAGTACTCTCCACAGCTAAAACTGTTTTTTGGAACGGTCCTGTGGGAGTTTTTGAAATGCCTAATTTTGCAAAAGGCACCTTTGCTTTAGCTCAAACTATTGCTGGCTTAAACGATGCATGTACCGTTATTGGCGGAGGCGATAGCGTTTCTGCCGTAAATAAGGCAGGACTTGCTAATAAAATGTCGCATATTTCCACGGGTGGAGGTGCTTCACTTGAACTTGTAGAAGGCAAAACCCTTCCCGGCGTTGCAGCACTCCAGAACAAATAACATAAAGAGCTATAAAAAATGTTACAGAGGTCTGGTTCCGGTTTTCTGTCGAAATCAGACCTTTTAGTTTCTATTTATTGCATATTTATTTTACTACTTTTGCTTATAAAAATTTATAACTGGTCCAACTTCCAGGTAATCAAACGGCATCTCACCGTTCAATTTCTTCCAATGATACGGGCTGTGATAATAGTCGAAGTGAACTGCTCCATCAATACTTTCGTAATACTGAAATCCATAATTCTCAACTTCAGTAATCAGCCTACCAAGAGAGTATTTTCTCCTTTTTCCACTTGAATCCCTAAGATATTCACATTCAAACGGCGCTATAGAAAGAATCCCATTTGGTTTTAATACCCTTTTGGCTTCCTCAAACATCTTAAATCTTATCGGTAACTTCTCCTGTGTGTTGCCGTGAATAAAGTCATACATTAATATCATATCAGAATAGCAATCAGGAAAATCAATCGAAAGAGACCCATCTGCCTTGACAAGGTATACGTTTGTTATGGAATGAGTCTCTATTTTGTTATGTACAATTTCCAACATTTTTTTATTCTTGTCAACAGAGTATATAGTGCTATGCTTATTCGAAAGTGCCAAAGAAATAGTATATTCCCCATAACCACACCCAAAATCAATAAATACAGAGTTATCCGGTAATTTCATTTTATGAAACAAGTATACCCCATCTTCTACTTGCCACTTTTCAATACGTTCATGTATATTCATACATCCCTCACTTTCAACGAACTAATGCTTATACGAAATAAGTTCTTATACCTTGCAAATTAAGGTTTTTAATTCATCACAAGCCTTGGCCTCACTCCGCTGTGCCAGTTTAATTAAAGAAACAATTTGCATTCTGATTTCTTTATCAGCAAATTTTTGCACTGCATCCTCACCGCCAAAGCCTCCTAGTATATTTGACATTTTTGTTACACTATCAGCTACTGCATTAAGGTACCCTGCACAATTTCTGCATTCATTTGACACTTCCGGATTTGTTTCTCCTATCCAGTTTATATATCCTGCCGCATATGAGCGGCCTTCACCAACCATTGTTACAGCATCACCAAAACACATCATACGCTCTATTAATAAAGAAAGCTGTGTTTGTTTTGAGAAATTTAAATCATCTGCCATAGCACTGGCCCATGCAGAGTATGCTTTTTGTCCTCCGAAATATGTACCACATTCCTCCACCCGGATTGTATCTGTAGTCAGCAAATAGTAAGCATTTTCAAGCAACTCTTTCATTGAAGACATTACGGAGATTTCTTCGCCAATTGACATAACTGCTTCTGTATTTTCCCACCATTTATTGCAGATAAAATACCCCGATTCATCAAAAGTAACGTTTTCTGAAAACTCCATATTATCTTGAAACAAACTCCACCCTAATATAGTTTCACAATTATCTTTGTAACCTGTTATGATGCTGGCTTCAGGTGGACCAACAACTCCAAGGGCAATCACCGGACGTCCCTCATCAATTTCTGACTTAATGAGATTAATAAAATCTTTCCTGCTATATGAATAGGAATCTTTATTTAGAATTTTAAACTTTCTCCCTACTGCTTTAAATGCCAGTTCAAATGGCATTAACTTTTTTTCATAGATATTTCTAATATCAACAGCACTTAAATCCCAACCATTTACATTCCATCTTAATCTAAATGATGCACCCGATGCTGCCATAATATATGAATAATGGACATTTTGACCCATATAATCCAAGACAGCCTGTAAGCACATAGGAAATGGAGTACCTTGCCAACCACCGCCAATATTACGTCCATAATACACTTTAGGTACACCATAAAGAATACAACTATCCTGCGTTTTAAAAGTTTTACTCATAAAATCAACCTCCGATAAATTTTGAAGGACAGATTTTTGATCAAGATTTAAAATAGCCGGAGCATATACACCCAAACAAATATGCTTTCTTCCACACACAAGTCCAGACTTTTTAAACTCTGATGGCCTGATACCTGTTTCACGCTTAAAAGCCCGAGTAAAAGTATCATAGTTATCAAAGCCATATTCGAAAGCTATTGTTGTCAGGCTTTTTGGTGTCGATACTATTTCAAGAGCACAATTAGCAATCTTTCGAATCATAATGTAATGCGACAAAGACATGTTGGTTCGTATCTTAAATATTCCTCTTATGTGGCGATAAGTGAAGTTTAAGGTTTTTTCGAGTTCTGCAAAATCAAGCTTCTGCTTTATTCGTTGCTCTATAAAAGTTATAATTGTGCATATTTCAATAAAATAATCCAAATTCTATCCTCCTTCTGATTATTACTTCCGGAAGTGATTTTATTTTACAGTAATCTGAGTATCATTACTCGACGTTTTTGACAGTCTAGAAGCTATAATTTTACACATCAATATTTAAGTAACATTCAAAAAAATAAGGAAGTGAATTCATAACCAGCCTAATAAATTTTAATTATGATTTTTAACAGTTTGGCCTCTGTGAATACTCCTTATTTCAGCCTTATTAAAATCTGCAAATGGTACTCTACTTTCTTCAATATTGAGAGGTCGGGAGTCATATAATTTGTAATTATCATTCTCAGTAATTGTAATATCACTAAAATGAATTGGCAACCCAGCAGATGCAAAAAAATTCTTACCATCTTGTATTTGAAAATGAATATGAGGTTCGCTGCTATTACCTGAATTACCACATCTGGCAACAATTTCACCCCGTTTAACTTTTTGGCCTGCTGCAACAAGGATGCTTTTGGGCATGATATGTGCAATAGTGCTGTACTGATTTCCGTCATGTTTAAGCATTATATAGTTTCCACGGATATCTCTGGCACTGCAGTCCACCGTACCATCTGCATAAACCTTACTGTCAGCGTATTTATCACACACACTAACCACTTCACCATCAGCAGGTGAAATGATGTTCATTCCATAACAATAGTAATTCTCAACTGATTTACCATCCCCTGTATGAGACTTTCCGTGTTGGTCTATAACTGAAAAATCATATGCATATCTCTGGGGCAAAATATACCACGAATGTGATACACTTTTATCAAGGCCACCATTGACTACACTACACTCCCTCTCAAAAGGTAAAATATATTCGATTTTACAATTGTGATTATTTGGAGATGGTAAGCAAAAGTCATGAGAAATATATGTAACCGGTATAGAAAACACTTGCTTAATACTTTGAAAAGTGACTGGCAAATTATAAAATATTTCAATCAACCCTAATAGCATAACGAGCCAAAATAACTTTAAATATGGATTACCTAATATAACTCCAATTAACCCAATTAGCCCCAGCCATTTTATTCTGCCAATTATAATTAAAAACTTATGCAAATGAGTCACCCCCAAAATATAGTTAGTTAATCATCAATTATTTGAAACATATCATCAACTGTAGTATTAAACACTTTCGCTATATCGAATGCCAATTTTAAAGACGGATTATATTTACCATTCTCAAGATGACCTATTGTTTCTCTTCTTACACCAACTAAAGCCGCCAGTTCTTCCTGTTTCATATTTGTTTTTGCTCTGTATTCTTTAATTTTTGTTTTGATTATCATATTTAATCTTGTCTACTTTCTATATATTCATAAGTCATTAGAAGAATTGTGAAAACAATCATAGAAACAATAAAACTTATTATCAGTCCCATTGATAATATCAAATTTAGTTTGATTATTGCAGTAAGGACAATTGTCATTGCTGTTACCGTTACAGATATAAAGAAAGCAGGAGTTGCTGCTTTTTTTACATTATCCTTAAATAACTCATCAGGTATAATAGTGAAATATCTAAAATATATCAGAAATCCGAAAAACCCCAGAAAAGCCTTGTTATCTGTAATAAAACCCAATATGCCTAATAATCCTAATAATCCAAAATACCCAAACTTATTCTTCGTATATAAAACCCCTCTCTTTTTATACTCATTTTAGATGCTCAAGTTTCCCACAGTATTTTGTATACCCTATCGGTGCAGAATCTCTTATATTCTGGAAACATTTGTTAATCCCTCATTTAAACTTAAACTAATTTACTGTAAGCTTTTCTCACACATGCTGAGGGAAAATCGGTATCGCAAAATACTATTTTGGTAAAGCCATGTTATATATTTATAACTTCATGTTACAAATATATAACATAAATTCTTAATAATCAAGTACTATTTTTGATACAAAGAAACAAGAAAATTTAGAAAATTGGTATTGAAGACTCGATAACCATTGAAAAGTAATTACAATGCGCCAGTATTTGCTTCATTATTCAAACTTATTATAAAATACAACCTCATCAAAACTCTTTTTATCTGTTACCTTTTCATTATTAACCGGATAACCGAAAGCAATAATCTCGGAAGCAATATAAGGTTTAGGCAGGCTTAGAAACTGTGTAAGTTTATCAACATCAAAATAAGAAATCCATGTTGACCCCAATCCATGTTCTAATGCTGCCATGACCATATGCGTTCCAGGAATTTTTGTTTGGTGTTCCTCCATATGTAGTTTTGTATAAATCTCATCGTCCATATTATCTATTATTTCAGCAATTCCCGGAAAACGCGCTTTTTGAATACCTCTGCCGCCAAGTGATTTGTCTACATTGTACGTACATAGAACAATCAGAAAGCTAGCCGTTTTTATCCACTTCTGATTATAAGCTATGTCAGCTATTTCATTAATCAGTCCCTTATTTGTTATCAATCCGAATTTCCACGGCTGTTGGTTTCCACCAGATGGTGACAACCTCCCGGCTTCAAGAACATAATTAGTAACTTCTTCCGGAACCTCTTCTCCTGTAAAGTTTCTTACACTTTTTCGCTTTTTAAGTAAATCCAGTATCATATTGATCATCCTTTCAAGAATAATTCTAAACAGAAAAGCCTAAGATTTACTCTACGACTTTACCTTCTTCTCCATGGTCGCATAAGCGTTATGATTTTACCACACTAAGCCTACCCGTAAGTATTCTATCAAGCCATTATATGTTATATAGTATCACTATTTGGTATTTAAATAAATATTACTCATGCTCTTAGTTTCTAACCTTTCTCCTGCTTGACTATAACGGACCAGAAAACTTTACAATTTTTATTCGAATTCAGCTACACAGCATTTGAAGGTTATTGATGAAAGAATAATGAACAATTTTGGTTTTCCATCTTTAACTAAATCATTGACAAGAACACCTGTTCTTTTATATAATAATATAGTATGAACAAGTGTTTTAATTTACTTTTAAACTGTTTTCTTGTAAAATGCTTATATCTATAAAATACAAAAGCAATGGGGTGTAATAATTTGTCAGGTAAAAGTACTGCTTTAAATGACCAATTAAGTATATTGCCAGATTTATCTGATATAAAAAATAAGGATAAAAACATAAATGAATGTAAAGTTATTCCTTTTAAATTTATTGATGTTAAAATACCTCTTCCATCAGATAAAGTCTTTACTGTAGTATCCCTATTTAGTGGTTGTGGTGGCAAAGACTTGGGTTTTAGAGGCGATTTTGCAGTATTTGGCAAACATTATGAGAGGAATAATTTTAACATTATATGGGCAAATGATATTGAAAGCCATGCCTGTGAAACTTATAAACATAATTTCAAGCATGATATTGTATGTAATGATATAAAGAATGTTGATATAAATACAATTCCAAAAGCTGATATTGTAATAGGTGGATTTCCTTGCCAGGATTTTAGTATTGCAGGGTTGAGAAAGGGTTTATCTTCTGAAAGAGGTCAACTTTATTTAGAAATGAAAAGAGTAATTGAACATTGTCAACCTTTGGCTTTTATTGCTGAAAATGTTGAAGGTCTTACAAATATAAATGGTAGTAATGAGACAATAGAACTAATAAAAGAGGACTTTGCTAAATGTGGCTACAATGTTACTTATAACCTCTTTCATGCTACAGATTATGGAGTACCACAGACAAGAAAAAGGGTGTTTATAATTGGTATTAGAGAAGATTTACATAAGACTATTTATCTTCCTAAACCTGACAGAGACCAGTTTTCAAAAGATAGGCCTTGGATGACTGCTAAGGAAGCTATCGATGATTTGTGGGGTAAATTGGATGCACCTAACATATTCAATCATACTTTAAAGGATGTATCTAGAGCCAAATTCTATGAAGGAAAGAAACTACAAGGTAATTGCAGGATTTCAGCAGATAAGCCTTCTGTAACTATAAGAGCTGAGCATCATGGAAATATTGAAGGACATTATAGAACTACAAAACCAGAAAATCCAGATGATATTACAGGTTGGAGAAGATTATCTGTCAGGGAATGTGCACGAATACAAACATTCCCTGATGATTTTGAATTTAAAGGTGCTGCAACATATACATATAAGCAGATTGGAAATGCTGTTCCTCCTGTCCTTGGATGGTACATTGCAAGGGCATTATATCTCTCATTAATAAAAGAATAATTAGTCTTTTGTTAGTCTCTCTATTCTGTTCTTAAGATTTGCTTTTTGTTGTGGATTTAAACTTTCATAAAAGTCAATGAACTTCAATGCAAACTTTCTTAGAGTATTGTTAAACCAAGGTTCATTGGCTTTTGTTGTATTTGCTTTTAGAACTTCTACCCATCTATCAGCTAAATAATTCTGCCAATCACCTAATAGTTGATGTTTTGCCACACAATCTGAATAGGAAAGATTATATACTATACTATTTTCTCTTATTGTCCTGTTTGCACTATTCCATTCTTCCAATTCATTATATGAAACCTGTGGTCTTGGACTTCTATCTGGGAATTGTACTTTTGAGTTAATAGTATTTATGTATTGACCTGTGGTAACACTAACCCCTCTGTTATTATGTTTTACAAATATCACCCACTCTAAAGGATTGACCTGCTGAACACTTGAACCTGGGATTGAGTTGTTCTTTGTAGATTTTAATTCTACAGATTCGAAGTATGTTTTCCCTTGCCCATCTCTAATAATAAAGTATAAATCCGGATTTGTGTAAACAGATGTTTTTGACTCTGTTATCATCCTTTTAAGATCATCAGTTATTTCCTCTGGAAGCAAAACATCAGTAATTATAATATCAGAATAATCCCCATATCTGAATGACTGTGTGTGCTCTTTTCCTACTTCATCAATTTCTCTAATAACTAAAGTGTTATTATCCTTACCTGTTGGTATTCTTGTAAGATGTTGCAATATGAAACCCTTTAAATATTCCTTTAAAGGTCTATCTGTATTTGCTTCATCCATCTGGAAGCTTATTTCAAGCATCTTCTCATTAAATTGCCCTATTAGGTTTTCCAACTCATACATGAAAATGTGAAAGAATATATCCATTCTAACTTGTGAACTATTTCCGTTTTTCGCCATGTTTTTGTACCCCTTTAACAGGAATATTTTAACAAACAAAGTCCGGAATGTCTACTCATTTGCAAAAAAACAGATAGTAATGCTCGCATTAAAAGAAGGAAAAAGTTATTACAAAATGAATGTCATAACTAAAAAATGAAATAGTATCCCTTTTTTATTGTCATTTTCAATCTGAATATATAACTACCTTATTTGAAATACTAATTTTGTGGTAAATATAGTAGCAAGACTATAAAATTATAAAGGAAGTGATGCCCATGCCAACAAATAATAAAATGCCCAACAAACTAATTCAAGAAAAATCTCCATATCTCCTCCAACACGCACATAACCCTGTTGACTGGTATCCGTGGGGCCCGGAGGCTTTTTCACGAGCCGCAGGAGAAGACAAACCTATTTTTCTAAGCATAGGCTACAGCACATGTCATTGGTGTCATGTAATGGAACGTGAATCCTTTGAGGATGAAGATGTAGCACACATATTGAACCGAGATTTCATATGTATAAAGGTTGACCGTGAAGAAAGACCTGATATAGACAGCATTTACATGTCTGTCTGTCAGGCATTAACCGGCCACGGCGGATGGCCTCTCACAGTATTTCTTACCCCTGACAGGCAGCCGTTTTATGCCGGAACGTATTTTCCGAAAGAAGACAGTAGAGGCTTTATGGGGCTTATGTCTCTGCTTGGGTCAGTAAAAGAAGCATGGGACAACAAAAGAGATAAACTACTAGAATCAGCCAAAAGCATCATAGAGCATGTAAGTCAGGAAAAAGTCTCTGATGAAGCGAAAATTTCAAAAGACATTATACATGAGGCATTTAAACATTTTAAATATAATTTTGACAGTAAATACGGCGGTTTCGGAACCTCTCCCAAATTCCCCTCCCCCCACACGCTGCTCTTTTTGCTTAGATATTGGTACACCGAAAAAGAGCCTTTTGCACTTGAAATGGTTGAGAAAACTCTTGAATCAATGAAAAATGGTGGAATTTTCGATCACATTGGCTTTGGATTCAGCAGATACTCAACAGACAAAAAGTGGCTTGTCCCCCATTTTGAAAAAATGCTGTATGACAATGCACTTTTAGCTATAGCATACGGAGAAGCTTTTTCTGCAACCGGAAACAAAAACTACGAAGAAACTGCCAGACAGATACTTGACTATGTACAACGGGATATGACCTCTCAATTCGGAGCTTTTTATTCTGCCGAAGATGCCGATTCAGAGGGTGTTGAAGGCAAGTTTTATATTTGGTCACGAGAGGAAGCAATTGACGTTCTTGGGTCAAAAGACGCTGAGGAGTATTGCAGATTATTCGATATAACATCCTCAGGCAACTTTGAAGGTCTGAACATACCAAACCTTATTAATTCAGGGACTTTAACCGAACAGCAAAAGAGCTTTGCAGAGGACTGTCGTAAAAAACTCTTTAGCCACAGAGAAAAAAGAATCCACCCATACAAAGATGACAAGGTTCTGACATCTTGGAACGGGCTTATGACAGCAGCAATGGCTTATTGCGGCAGGATTTTCGGGGAAGACAGGTACATTGAATCGGCTAAAAGGTGCGTTGATTTCATATATAAAAAACTTATTAGAACTGACGGACGTTTGCTGGCACGCTACCGTGACGGAGAAGCAGTTTTTCCTGCTTACCTCGAAGATTATGCATTCCTTGTCTGGGGATTGCTTGAACTATACGAGGCTACGTTTACAACCATTTATCTAAAAAGAGCCTTAAAACTGACAGATGCAATGTTAAATCTCTTTGGAGAAAATAATTCTGCAGGACTATTTTTATACGGCCACGATTCTGAACAACTTATATCGCGGCCAAGAGAAAGCTATGATGGTGCAATTCCTTCCGGAAACTCTGTTGCAGCAATGAATCTGCTGCGATTAGCAAGAATAACCGGTCATCATGAATATGAAAACAGAGCAAAAGCCATAATGGATTTCTTCAGTAATCAGGTTGAAGTAGCCCCCACCGGGCACAGTTACATGCTTTGCAGTTACATGTATTCTGTTTCTGATGTATCCTCTGAGGTAGTTATAGCAGGAGCAAACGGCAAGGAATTGGTAGATACTATTAATCGCAAATATTTACCCTTTGCTGTAGCCATCTCAAATATATCACCGGAGCTTACTGAAATCGCTCCTTATGTTGGAGACTATAAGGCACAGAATGGCAAGACTGCAGCCTATGTATGCCGGAACTTTTCCTGTATGGAGCCTATTACAGAGGCAGAGAAGCTGGCTGAGGTTTTATCTTAGGCATATAACTTTCAACATATAAAGAGGGTTATTTTATCTCAATCTTGGATAAAATAACCCTCTAACTTTTTAAACTAACCTTATATACCCAGATACCGTACTATATTCTTATAGCATATTCCTTCAACAATTTCTCCCAGTATTGCATCATCATCAGCAAATTCTCTCTTGTCAACAAGGTCACCTACAAATGAACACAGAATCCTTCTGAAGTAATCGTGTCTTACATAAGACAGAAAGCTTCTGGAGTCAGTAAGCATTCCTACAAAGTATGCCAACATGCCCTGGTCTGCAACAGCTTTAAGGTGGGCCGTTATGCCTTCCTTGTGGTCATTGAACCACCATGCTGCCCCGAACTGAACCTTTCCGGGAACACCATCCTCCGTAAAGCAGTGTGGAAGGGATGACAAAACCAGATTATCCTTGGCATTTAGTGTATATAATATTGTCTTAGGCAGTGAATTCTTTTTATCCATGTCATTGAGGAGCTTTGCCAAAGGTTCAGCAATCTGGAAATCGTTCATGATATCAAACCCTGAATCAACTCCAGCCTTTTTCAGCATGGTATCATTGATACTTCTGATAGCTCCAATATGCAGCTGCATTGCCCATCCGGCTTCCTTATATGCTTCTGCTAAAACGCAAAGAGTATACAGCTTATATTTTTCTGCCTCCTCAACGGATACAGGCACTCCAGTAAGTTTCTTTTCGAATATGTTGCCAGCTTCATCAAAGTCCGTAGGCAAATAAACAAGACTTTCAAGTGAGTGATCTGACAGAACACAGCCAGCCCGTCTGAAAAATTCAATTCTGTTTTTCAGAGCAGCTAATAAATCCTTATAAGCTATAATCTTTATATTTGAAGAAGTCTCGAGTCTTTTTATGTATTCAACGAAGTTGTCATTTAGTATTTTTAGTGCATTATCCGGTCTGAAAGTAGGTAAAACCGCAAATCCTTTGTCAGTTTTCTTTCCCAGCAGTAAATGATAATCAAGGGAGTCAACCGGGTCGTCCGTAGTGCAAATGAGCTTTACATTGGAAGACCTTATCATTTTCACAGGAGAAAGCTTATCCTCCTTTATTTTTGCATTGCAGTGATCGTATATTTTATCTGCATTGCTTTCCTTTAGAACTTCACTTACTCCGAAGTAAGTCTCCAACTCCATATTAGCCCAATGGTAAAGGGGACTTCCTATAAGCCTTTCACAGGTTTTTGCCCACATTTTAAATTTGGTACGTCCGTCACCATTTCCCGTTATATATTCCTCAGGCACTCCGGCAAAACGCATTGTTCTCCATTTATAATGATCATATCCCAACCAGATTGATGATATATCCGTAAAAGTCTCATCTTCATAAATCTCTTTTGCGGAAAGATGACAGTGATAGTCGTAAACCGGCGCATCTTTAGCAAAACGTTCATATAAAGATTTAGCTGTTTTGCCATTTAAAATAAAATTATTGCTTAACAAATACTACACCCCCGTATTTAGTCGCACTTAAAGAAACTATGTTCACAGTCTGCAGCACCAAGAGATACAATCAACCAAAGTCTCAAGCATTACTTTATTTGTAAGTCCCTCTTCCCTATGGGTAGGAGCAAAACAACAAATCCTCCCATCCCCGAATTCACGAGCCCAACCCGCTTCAGATTTACCATATGGGGATTCGCTATCTAGGAATACAAGGCTGCTGTCAAGATTATATTTTATAAAATAATGTTCATCTATGGCCTCAAAGGATTCATTCAGTCTGATTCCGCTGCTATTTTCTTTAGGGAGATACTTTACAACCTTGTGTTCATTTGGATGGCTCAAAAAATACCCGCCCATCATTTTTGTGTATTCTCCTGTTTCATCATAAAACACTAAACCTGCGTGCCATGCCATCCAGCTTCCACCGTTGTTTACATAATCCACAATCTTCTTTTCAATGTTAAAAGTCATCCAATTGTTTACTACTTCATCAGTGGGATTAATTCTGTTCTCCTTGCCCAATATAACAAGGTCAAATTTCTGCGATAGTGCTTCCTCAAGGCCGTCTACATCAGTATCAATAAGCTCAAATGTGTGAGAGCCTGATTTATTCAACATATCGACTGCTTTTTTAAGTGCTTCAAGTGCTATGTCATGGTCATGATAATAATCGCCTAAAATGCAAAGAATTTTTTTAATCAAATGTATTCACCCCCATCCAAATATAGCATACGGAAAATAATTATGCAAAATGAATATTCAATTTCCCCTCATTATACTTTGCTCCTGTAATTTCCTTGGATTGCAGTTTTACAGGTAAAATAAAGCTTCTTTTTTCATTCTTTATTGAGATGGTAATTTCATCACCCTTTTGAAGCAGTTTCAGCTCATTTTTATCAATAAAGGGCATACTAATTATAAAAGTATATCCTTGGGCTTCTTTCACCACATCAAATATTTTATCTTTGAAAAGTACCTGTTCCGGGTCAGTATTTTGATACAATAATCCACCCACTTTCTTCAAGGCATCGTATCCTCTAAGCTCGCTGTCCATAAGCTCAAGTTTGAATACCGGAATTCCATTAAAGCTCTCAAGGATATCATGAATACTACTAGTTTGAATTTCATCCCACTTCTCAAAATATCCCGACAGGGATTCCTTCGAAAATATCTTATTTATTATAATTCCATCAACGTTATAATCAAAAAGGTGCAAATATGAAAAGCTTCTCTTCGCCTCCTTTATAACAATCTTTTCCGGTGTCGTTACTATACGGATGCTTACCTTTTCTTTGTCCAGCATAAGCTGATGCAGCTCATCGATTTTTAAATACAGCCTTTCAATTTCATCGAAAGTCTCATCACCGGGAACAGGAATCTTTATAGTTGCCTCAATAACAGGCTTTACAAGCTTTGCTCCCTTTCTTTTAATGGGAAACAATTTTTCCATCCACCACTTAAACAAATCCGGAAACTTCAGAAGTGACATTGTCTCTCCAGTAGGAGCGCAGTCTACAATTAAAACATCATATTTACCCTCATCGTAAATTTCTTTGATTCTTATAAGAGAAAGGAGTTCGTCAAATCCCGGAAATACCAGCAACTCCTCAGTTTCGATATTATTATCAGCCTTCAGGGTCATAAGCCTTTCAATATATCCTTTTATATTACCCCACATTTTCTCATTTTCAAGAATAGAATCAATTTCCATGGCAAAAAGGTTTTCTGCCAGCATAACCGGGTCATTGGACAGCTTTGCAGCAAAAGAATCCCCAAGACTATGGGCCTGATCGGTACTTATTATCAAAACACGTTTACCATCCTCAGCTATTTTACATGCTGTAGCAGCAGCTATGCTGGTTTTACCCACTCCACCCTTGCCGGTATATAAAATAATCCTCATATTGTTATACCTCCATTAAAATTATGAAAAATCAACAGACACCTTCCTGACCTCTTTCCTTTCCGCTCCTTCATCCTTATTACTGTTCTCCGTAACTATTTCAATCGCAATATCCTTCATCACACTTACAGCTTCCTTTTCAAAACCTTCCAATTTGGTTCTTACATCTTTAGGGAGAATTTCTTTAAAAGCTTCATACCTTAGTATTTCAGACTTTATCATGTTTTTTATAAATTCTTTATTCACACAAATCACTCCTTTCTGGCAAAATCTATACAAAGAACTTCCGATTCAAACTTGGCTGCCCCCACAGAATATTTCCTCATTACATTGGGAATCGGTATATTTCGTTTAAAATTTCCGATTTTAATTATAATATCTGTTCCTGATTCAAGAAGTTCAAAATCCTGTTTGCTTGTAAAAGGTACATAAACCTTTAACCTATAGCCTTTGTCGGTTTTTTCAAAGGTCTCGCTCTCTACCTTCCTGCTGACCTCAAATATGTTTTTGTCTTGCAGGGAATCCTTCACTATCCTATTAAGTCCCTCTATCCCATTTATGTCTACCTCATACCATTTAATTTTATAGGTTGGGATATTGTAAAAAGCAGCCTCAAGCTCATTGAGATAATTTTCTTGAATTAGCTTCCATCTATCAAAGAATTTGTTATCTATATCCTCAGGAATTATACGGTTAACGTACAAGCCGTCAACATTAAAGTTGTACAAGTTCATGTACATATAATTTCTCTTTGTTTCCTCTACTACCATTTTTTCAGGAATTGTAACGAGCCTGATACTACATACATCCCGGTCCTTCAGCAGTCCCTGTAACTCTCCTAATTTTACGTAAAGCTTTTCAATATCATTCATGGCCTTCGAATCAGGCATATCAAGCTTGAATGCTGCCTTTGAAATAGGTCTTAAAACCTTCATTGCCACCTTGCCTATCGGGAACAGCTTTTCCATATACCACGAAAACAGTTCCGGGAATTTTAAAAGTGACAGGGTTTCTCCGGTTGGAGCACAATCCACTATAATCAAGTCATAATCCCCGGTGTCATACACTTCCTTGATACGAAGCAGTGAAAACAACTCTTCGATGCCCGGAAATACTACAATATCCTCAAAAGTCTCAGTATCTTTCTCACTCTTAAATGTCATCATATTTTTAAACGTAGCCGAAATATGCTCATAGTGCCTATTCATTTCATAATTTGAGTCGATTTCCAAGCAATCGAGGTTTTCCATGATTTCAACCGGGTCTTCTCTCACTTCCGTCATAAATATGTCACTGAGGTTGTGTGCCATGTCAGTACTCACAAGAAGGGTTTTCTTTCCGGCTCCCGCAGCCTTTACCGCATGTGCTGCTGCAGTGCTTGTTTTTCCAACCCCTCCCTTGCCTGTAAAAATAATTATTCTACCCATATTCATACCTCCTATATTTCTTATTATGAATTATTCTTATTGCGAAGTATTTATTTAAAAAATAGTCTTGCAGTTCACCTTAACAATAAGGATTCCGCAAGTAACTTTATAAAAAGCTTTGACTATTCAATTATTATTCGTTTAACTCTTTTTTCTGTCTTATCATTATGCCCGGCAGGTGATTTGTCGTTCTTCAATACCGAAGCTACCTTTCTGAAAATACTCAATGCTGCTTTTTTTTCATCATCAGACAGTGTTTTAACTACCTCTTCAAAATAGTGAGATATCGTTCTTTTTTCCTGCTCTATAAAATCCTCTGCCTCTTTTGTAAGAACGATATTGACAACTCTTCTGTCCTCCTTGTCCCGCAGTCTCTCTACCATGAGCTTTTTTTCAAGCCTGGCTATTACACCTGTGGCAGTATTGAGTGGTGCACTTATATATTCAGCGATTTCAGTCATGTTAGCTTTTTTGTTTCTATATAGAAGCAGCAGGGCAAGTATCTCATTTTTCGAGTAATCCAAAAAAACGCTACTCCACTTATCGGGAAAAAACAAAAACTTCAGTCCGTCAATATATTCAAAAATTATTGTCTCAAGTCCCAATTCTTTTTTACTTGTCATAAAAGTCTCCTATATACTTCTTTCAACGAAGTATATTATTATTCTATCCCCGAAGTATTTTATTGTCAATATGAATAGAAAATAAATTTTAATATTTAAATTAGTCCTAAACAAAAACCCGGTGGCCTACGCCTCCGGGTTTTTATCTATTTATTAAATAAATAATTTATAAATTAAGCCTTCAATCTAGCTTCAAGATCAGCAAGCTGCTTCTTCAATTCAGCAGGAACCTTATTTATGTCATAAGTCTCATAGTGAGCTTTGATTGACTCAACTTCGTTGAGCCATTCGTCCTTCTTAACCTTGAGAAGTTCTTTCATGTCTTCAGCTGAAACGTTCAGACCTTCAACATCGATAGCGTCTTCAGTAGGCATGTAGCCGATTTCAGTCTTAACAGCCTTACCTTCGCCTGATACTCTTTCACAAATCCACTTGAGAACACGGCTGTTTTCACCATATCCTGGCCACAACCATTTTCCGTTCTCATCTTTACGGAACCAGTTAACATAGAATATCTTTGGAAGCTTATCTTCTGTGCTAGCTGCACCAACATCCAACCAGTGTTGTAAATAGTCATTTACATTGTAGCCGATGAATGGAAGCATTGCGAATGGGTCACGACGAACCTGTCCGATTTTGTCGGAGATAGCTGCTGCAGTGATTTCTGAACCCATGATTGAACCAAGGAATACACCATGGTTCCAGTTAAAGCTTTCGTGTACCAATGGAATAGTACTTGGACGACGTCCACCTATCAATATAGCTGATATTGGCACTCCTGCAGGATCTTCCCACTCAGAAGCTACAACAGGGCACTGATTTGCAGGTGCTGTGAAACGAGCATTTGGATGAGCTGCTGGAGTTTCTGAACCTGGAGCCCAATCTTTTCCGTGCCAATCAATTAAGTGAGCAGGAGCATCTACTCCCATACCTTCCCACCAAATATCTCCATCGTCAGTTACACCAACGTTAGTGAAGATAGTGTTCTTTTCAATGCTGTGCATAGCATTTGGATTTGAATCCATTGATGTACCAGGAGCAACACCGAAGAAGCCTGCTTCAGGATTGATAGCATACAATCTTCCGTCTTTTCCGAACTTCATCCAAGCTATATCATCACCGATTGTTTCAACTTTCCATCCTGGAATTGTAGGAACAAGCATAGCCAGGTTAGTCTTACCGCAAGCACTTGGGAAAGCACCGCAGATATATTTAACATTACCCTTAGGATCAGTAAGCTTGAGGATAAGCATATGCTCAGCCAGCCAGCCTTCTTCACGTGCAATAACTGATGCTATACGAAGAGCGAAACACTTCTTACCAAGCAAAGCGTTTCCGCCGTATCCTGAACCGAAGGACCAGATAGTCTTTTCTTCTGGGAAATGGCTGATGTATTTCTTTTCGATTGGAGCGCAAGGCCATTTTGTATCTTTTTCGCCTTCTGCTAAAGGAGCTCCTACTGAGTGCAAGCAAGGTACGAATTCTCCGTTACCGAGTGTTTCCAATACTTTTGTTCCTATACGAGTCATTATTCTCATGTTAACAACAACGTATGGGCTGTCAGTAAGTTCAACACCGATTTTTGATATTGGTGAACCTATAGGTCCCATTGAGAAAGGAATTACATACATTGTTCTTCCCTTCATGCAACCTTTGTAAAGTTCCTTCATAGTATCTTTCAATTCATCAGGATTAATCCAGTTGTTAGTTGGTCCAGCTTCTTCTTTTGACTTTGAAGCAATATATGTTCTGTTCTCAACACGGGCAACGTCAGAAGGATCACTGTTGAAAGAGTAACATCCAGGACGTTTTTCAGGATTTAAAGGTTTAGCCAATCCAGAATCCACCATCTCTTTTAAAAGACGATCGTTTTCTTCCTGAGAACCATCACACCAGTAAATCTGGTCTGGTTGACACATGTCGGCAATTTCTTTAACCCAAGCTTCTAATTTCTTGTTTGTAGTCATTATAATTCTCCCTTCAATTTATAAAAAATATACTGCTATCAATGAGTAGTATTTGTGATTAACACGGTACTATTCAGTATTTCAGGTAAGCAAATTATTTGATAATTTTTTCACTAACAATCTTAACATACAGTAGTATAAATTTCAACATATGTTTTTGTCACATTTTTATTTTTTCATGGAAATATGCAACTTTTAAATTTAAATACTTCATGTATATATATTCATACATAAGTATAATTATATATTTTTTGGTTTTTGCGTCAGTAAATTCAAGGCCTGCAGCTAATATATATATGTTTTTAATTACATACAATGTAATTTACTGGTTTCTAAAACGAAGTGTTTCAACTGTACATATTGCATGACACACCTGGCTAAAGTGGTTATTTTTAGTTAATAGGTTTAGCAATATTGCTAGTATTAGCATATTCTGAAATATAATACCCAAGTTATTGAAAGGTGGAGTGCTTTTTGTGTGCAAAAATTATTAACTATTATGCCTGCGCAAACTCATCGAAGGGATTTGTAAATTACTTGGACGATAATATTAATTATCTGGACAGACTTTTTATTCTTAAAGGAGGTCCTGCTACCGGGAAATCTACCCTTATGAAAAGGCTCGGCAAGGAGTGGTACAACAGAGGTTTTGACGTAGAGTACATTCATTCCCCTTGCGACAATAGCTCTGTAGATGGTATTATTCTTCCTTCCTTGGGAATAGGCGTTGTAGACGGAACATTTCCTCACGTGGTAGAACCTAGAGCCCCGGGGGCAATTGAAGAGTACATAAACCTTGGAACTGCTTGGGACAGCAAAAAGTTAATTCCTCTAAAAGACGAGATTCTTAAAATTAATAAACAAATAGCCATGTGTTATGAAAGTGCCTATAAGCTCTTCTCACAGGCCCTAAATGTTCACGATGAGTGGGAAAAGATATACATTTCAAATATTGACTTTAACAAAATGAATGAAATTACTCAAGAGACTATCAATACAATAATCGGTAATAACTTTCAAGACAAACAGGCCAGTGTTAAGAACAGATTCTTCGGAGGTGCTACCCCTAAAGGGTCTGTAGATTTCGTTATGGATCTTACCTCC
The DNA here is from genome assembly GCF_000244875.1 of Clostridium sp. BNL1100. Taxonomy (NCBI): domain Bacteria; kingdom Bacillati; phylum Bacillota; class Clostridia; order Eubacteriales; family Clostridiaceae; genus Clostridium; species Clostridium sp. BNL1100. The sequence continues at coordinate 236,495 of NC_016791.1, read as the reverse complement.
GATATGTCAAACAGATATTTTATTAAGGGCAGACCCGGCTCGGGAAAATCCACGATGCTGAAAAAAATTGCCCAATCCGCTCAGGACAGAGGATTTGATGTAGAGATATATCACTGTGGCTTTGATCCTGACAGTCTTGATATGGTTATTATCAGAGAATTGTCCGCAGCTGTATTTGACAGTACTGCTCCTCATGAGTATTTTCCTTCCAAGGATACCGATAGAATCATTGATGTGTACTCCTATGCCATTAAACCAGGAACTGATGAGGAGTTTAAGACACAGCTTGAGGATATCGCCTCCGGCTACAAAGGGATAATCCGCGAAGGTACGCACTATCTTTCCAAAGCTAAAGATCTTAACGATGACCTTGAAAACATATACATAGATGCAATTGATTATGACATAGTTGATAAAATCAATCATGATTTAAGGCTTAAAATAGACGATTACTTTTTCAGTATGGCATAAGATAATAGATAAGGCACCCGGCTGATATTTCACACTTACACAGGCCGGGTGCCTCTATTTTAAAGTTCCAGCAAAAACTGATAGATTTTATCCAAAACTGTAGGAATATTTTCATGTCCGTAATCAGGATAAATCAGCATTTGTTTTTTGGAAGTTATTTTATTATAAGCGGAGAACTGTGTTGAAGGCGGACATATATTATCCATCAGTCCCACACCCATCAAGACCTCCCCTTTTATATGTTTGACAAGGTATTGTAAATCTATATACCCCAGCTTCTCGAACACTTCATCTTCCCTCTCATGAAGTGGGTCAAAGAATCGGAAATAATCCCTGATATCGTTGTAGGCATCCTTTGCCAGATCCATTTCCCAAACCCTTTTGTAGTCACACAGGAACGGATAGACTGGTGCAAGCTTCTTTATACGAGGTTCTAATGATGCACATGCAAGCGTCAAAGCTCCTCCCTGAGAAAATCCCATAGCCCCTACTCTGTTCTCATCAACCTCCGGCATTGACATTACAACTTTAGCCAGTTGAGCAGTATCCAGAAATACGTGTCTGAAAAGCATATTTTCAGGCTTATCATCCAGTCCCCTCATTATATGCCCGTGGACAGTGTCACCCTTTACGCATCCAGAATCCTCTGAGTAGCCTCCCTGACCACGGACATCAAGTGCCGCAACAGAGTACCCCATAGCAACAAAATTAAGTTTGTCATTCCAGTCACCACTGTTGCCTGTGTAACCATGGAATTGCAGTATGGCAGGATGAGGTTTATTCCCACCTCTGGGACGTAAATATTTAGCATGCACCCTTGCACCCCTTACCCCTGTAAAGTACAGGTCAAAGCATTCTGCAAAAGGTACCTGAAAGTGAGACGGAACAAGTTCAACCTTTGGATCAACGACTTCAAGTTCTTCTTTTGCCTTAGCCCAGTATTCATCAAAATCCGGTGGGCACGGATTAATTCCATTATACTTTTTCAATTCTGCCAATGGCATATCAATTAACGGCATATGCATGATTCCTTTCCATTTTCAATATATGTATTCAACTTTTTATATTTTATAATAGAGCTTACAAAAAAACTACCCTTGTATGAACAGTCTTATTATATGACCGTTCATGCAAAGGAAGTAAAAGTGGGGGAATATATATAATTAAAGTTTAAGCAACGCAGTTATTATATAATTTAGTACAAAGAGTCCCGTTACAATGTACATGACAGGGTGTACGGACTTTGCTTTTCCTTTGAATATCTTTACAATCACATACATAATAAATCCGGAAGCGATACCACTTGATATACTGTATGCAAACGGCATTATTGCGGCTGTAAAGAATGCCGGCAATGCTTCATCAAAATCATCCCATTTAATTTTTGCAAAGCTTCCCATCATCAGTACACCTACTATTATCAAAGCAGGTGCAGTGGCAGCTGCCGGAATTACTCCTGCAATAGGTGCAAACAGCAGACACAAAGCAAAAAGTATGGCGGTAAATACGGATGTAAGACCGGTTCTTCCTCCAGCGCCTATACCGGCTGCACTCTCAACATATGTTGTTGTGTTTGATGTACCGAATACCGCACCAATGGAAGTAGCAATAGCATCTGCAAAAAGTGCCTTGTCCATTTTAGACTTAAAGCCTTTTCCCGCAAACAGCTCTGCTTCATCCTTGTCATCGAATATACCGCTCTTACGGCCTGTCCCGATGAAAGTTCCTATTGTATCAAATGTATCCGATAAACTGAATGCAAGAATTGTTACCAAAACAAGAGCCAATTTCCCCGGATCGCTGAACAGACCTACAAAGTCCATTTTAAATGCTGTTTGGGCAACGTCAGCTACCTTGTATGACGAGGACATTGAAATATCTGTTACATGTAACGGAATACCGATTAATGTAGATGCAATTATACCTATAAGTATGGCACTTTTCAATTTAAGAATCATTAAAACAGCTGTTATTACAAGTCCAATCAGCGCTACCTGTGCTACAGGGTTTGTAAAATTAACAAAAGCCGGAACTACGTTTGCTCCGTCTGCTACAACCGTAGCAGATTTGGGATCAGTTCCTAAGATTTTCAGGGGGTCCCAAGCCTTACCTTCAGATGTAAATTTTAAAAATCCTGCACTTTTGAAACCTATATAAGCGATAAATAATCCAATACCACCTCCGATGGCTAACTGAAGGGATTCAGGTATCGCCTTAATAATCATCTTTCTTACCTGAGTTACCGTAATAATTATATTTATAACACCGCAGATAAACACCATTGCCATGGCTTGCTGCCAAGTGTACCCCAGTCCGAATACAACCGTAAAAGTAAAAAATGCGTTCAATCCCATACCCGGGGCCTGTGCATATGGAACATTGGCGAATAATCCCATGATAAGTGTTCCTACAACTGCTGCAAGTATTGTTGCAACATAAACTCCACCTTTAGGAATACCTGTCTGCCCTAAAATAGTAGGGTTTACGAAAATGACATAGGCCATTGTAAAAAAGGTAGTGAATCCAGCCATTGCTTCAGTTGCAACGTTAGTTCTGCTCTCCTTTAGTTTGAATTGCCTTTCAAAAAAACTCATTATTTCCCCTCCTGAAATCATGTCGCCATAAGTTATTACCAATGTTTTGAAAAACAGAGTAGTTTTATGACGAATTTTGAATAATATTGTCAAAAATACAGGAATATTGTATCATAATTATTACTATTATCAAGCTTATTTACAGTATTCTTTAAAATAAACTTTTTTATGTTTCAATATGGATTCAAACATAAAAAAGTTTGTGGTAAATATTTCAGCTATATTGTGGGAAATAAAAAAGGCAAAACCAGCGGTTAGCTGGTTTTGCCTTTTTGTAATTTAAATTTTACTTTGGTGTAGTAACTTCTGTGTTGGCCTTTTGACCGGGATTTGGAACCTGTCCGGCACTTGTCTTAACTCTTGCCTTTCTTTGATCAGGCTGTTGTTTTTTTGACATTATCTTTGCCTCCCAAAAATTATATTTCATTTCAGTTTTTATTCTGACAGGTTCCATAAAAAATTATTCTTTTAAGTTAATTTTTTTCTTGTATCTGGCTTGGATGCTTTTCAAAAAAATCTACTCTTGGTTCCAGGAACTTGAGTTTATGATTTTCGGGATCCTCCATAAAATCATAAAGGGTATCAAATATACGATCCCAATTCCAGAATTCTTCTCCAAGGTTGAGATACTCAAGTATCATCTCTGTTCCCTTAGGTGCAATAGGATGCATAAGAACAGTTGCTGTTCTTACCATATGCAAAGAATCAGCCAATACCTTTGTTCTGAGTTCATCATCATTATCCTGCTCTGACTGCTTAATATACTTTGACCAATATTTATTAATATTTCTGATGTAGCTGTCCATGAGGCTCATAACCAAATGAAAATCTGTTTTGTACATTAATCTTTCATATTCAATTATGGTGTTTTTTGATTCCTCAAGAATCTCACTGCTTACTTCAGCAACAGGCACTTTACCGTCATAATACTTCTGAGCGGTATAGAAACACGACCTTACTGCCCTGTTAAATACATTTGCCAGCAGGTTTCCTTCTTTTAGTACAGGGTCGCTGTCCTTTTCATTGGCATTAGGATTTAAGGGTTTAGGCTGGAAACCCACACTTTTTATTCCTAATCCAAGACTAAGGAAATGAGCCCTTAATTGCTCAAATGTATAGTAATTAAGTAGCTCATCAGCCTTTGGGGGCTTAATTTCACTACTGCTGCTGGCTTTTTTATTTAAAAACAATACATGGTTATTACATATCAGTTTGGGCAGCTGCAGCTCACCTTCCGGCGGATTAGCCGACACCTCTTTGCCCTGACTTCCCATAAACATAGCCATTTCTACAGGCCCGTAGAAATAGATATTATCTTCACCTATAAACTGATATACCTGCGCCTCTTTAGAGCACCACCAATTCTTCCATGCATTTGAGTCTTCCTTCTGTTGCTCCAGATATGTCATTGTAAACGATATAGGAGCCCAAAGAGATTCCGGCCAAACCCATATGGTTAAATCCTTCATATCCTCTAATACAGGCGAAGGAACTCCCCACGAAACATTACCTGTCAATCTGAAAGGTACTAGGGTTTTTCCGGTACGGAAACGAATACCGTTTTCAGCAAGTACCAGACACGCTGCTTCTCTCTGTGCAAGATTTTTAAAAACCAGAAGCACTGATGACTTGTTCTTTTCGTCGCTCAATTCGTATTCAGGAAGTTTCTCCTTGATAGAATCCACTATGTCCATTTGGTCTCTCTTTACATATATGGCAGGTGGTTCCAAAAACTCTCCTATGCTTTTGATTACAAATTTTCTGGAGCTTTTGTCCAGTTCCAATTGGCTTACCCACTGGGTAAGAAAATCGTGGAATTCGTCAAGCTCAAAGTACCAGTTGGTTACATCTCTCATTTCAGGTTTTTTGCCCGAAAGAGTACTCTTAGGATTAATTAAATCTATAGGCATATACTGATGTCCCAGTGAACATTCATCTGCATAGCCTCTTTCTGATGAACATCCGGCAATCGGACATTGTCCCACAACCTGACGGCCATTAAGAAAAACATCAAGCTCTGTATCATAGAACTGGGATGTAGTAATCTTTTTAAGATGTCCGTTTGAATACAGCTTATTAATAAAATCAGAAGAAACTTTTTGATGAATTTCGGCCGCACGTCCCAATGCCGAAGCTGCAAAAATACTTATGTCGATTTGATATGAATCAAGTACTTCCTTTTGTTTTTTATGATTATACGTAACAAATTCATCTATAGTACCATCAAAAGACCCGCTATCAACCAATTTACGATAATATTCCAATATAGGAGAGCCATAGCAATCAGTACCCGACACAAAGATTACATTTTCTTTCCCGATGCGGTCTTTAAGAAAACGTGCATAGGTGTCGGCATGTATAAAAACCCCACCGATATGTCCCAGGTGAAGTTCTTTATTTCCATATGGCATTCCAGCAGTTACGATAGCACGTTTAGGGAACTTGGGTCTTGAATTTGATATGTCAAATTCATCTATTGAATTAGTACTTTTTCCTTTCTGATCGTTCATACAATAGAAATCTCCTTAATACCATAATTTGTGACAGATTACATTTATCTGTTTATTTTTAGCTAATTGTATCACTATTTATCTGCCCTGTAAACTAATAATGTCGTTCAAACTCATGGTTATAAGCATCTACGGGTTGCTAACATATATTGATACACTTTATTATTGCCATAAATCCGCCACGTATAATGATAGTAAACATAAAAACTATTGTATCTTTTCTAGGATTTCCAGTGCTACGTTTACAATTCTTTTGTCTCCCATAAATTCCATCTCTATCAAAGCTTGCTTTTTATGTCTGTTAATTTTTTTTATTATACTTTCCTTCCCCTTAAGAGGCCCATTTATTACATGTATTCTATCTCCCTTTATAATTCCCCTTGATGATTCGATGCAATGTTGGTTATTGCATAAGTCAAGCAGCATTTGTTTTTCAGATTCCCTGACTTCTATTTCAGTATCGGAATATTTTAATATTCTAACTATGTCACTTGATGAATGTATTCTATTGTTCAGCTTTTTAAGGAACTCATCCCCGGGCATCCCCGACTCAACAAAAACATACCCAGGGAATAAAGGTTTTAATTCTCTCTTTACCACACCTGAAATTTTAAAAAGAAATTCATGCAATGGAATAAATGGATTAGCCATTTCAATATCAGCAATTTTATTCATGTATTGCTGCACTCGATGTTCTTTACCAGATTTAACAAAAAGTATATACCAGTACATCCCAATTTACCGTCCTTTTACACAGCCTCGCCCTATCACTTGACATACCGGAAAGCTACACTGTAATCAGATTATACTGCCAATAAGTATTTAACGTGACCCGGCAACGATTAAACCCTCTATGGATTTGCTTCATTAATTACCTACTTTTGGATTATTAAAACCAATTATATACTTTTTCCCGTTGTAGATAAATTATCTAAATTAAAGAAAAATATACCAAAAACTTTATGCAAAATATAAAAATCACCTTTGTTATGTAATCCATTATATTTTATAACTATTATTCTTTTAAAATGGTATGTAAGGGGAAAAATAAAGACCGTGAAAAAGAATTTTCACGGTCTTTATATGTTTATAAACTTGTATTAAATACTACTTAACGTTGAATGATACCTCCAATGGCTTCTTGCCTGATAATATTTCACTTGTTTTGTCAGGTTGTGATCCGCCGACATATAATGTGAATTCACCATTCTCAATATAACGTTTTCCTGCTTCGTCAACTATGGTCATTGCATTTGAATCTATTTCAAAAGTCACGGTCTTTTTTTCACCGCTCTTCAAGTGTATTCGTTTAAAGCCGCAAAGACTGTACTTAGGAACTCTTACTGATGCGTCCATATCCTTTATATATACCTGTACAACTTCATCTGAATCAACACTTCCTGCATTCTGAACATCCACTGATACAGACAGGTTCTCTCCATTATTTACATTCTGAGGACACACTATATTGGAGTATTCAAAATTTGTATAGGATAAGCCGAATCCGAAAGGATACAATGCTTCGCCCTTCATGAACTTGTATGTTCTGTTTTCCATTGAGTAGTCTGCAAATGGAGGGAGCTCTTCTGTTGATTTATAGAAGGTAACAGGAAGTCTTCCGGCAGGAGAGTAATCTCCGAATATCATTTCCGCAAATGCAAGACCGCCTCTTGAACCCGGATACCAGCACTGAACTATGGCTGCTGCCTTGTCGGCTGCGTCTCCGATTGACAATGCACTTCCTGAGAGCAATGCTACAATTGTAGGCTTGCCTGTTGCAAGAACCGCATTAAGCAGGTTTCTCTGGGATTCAGGCAGATTTAGATCAGCCTTGTCGCCTCCTGCATCCAGTATTACGGTACCCTGGTCGTTCTGTTCCCCTTCTACTGAAGCGTCAAGTCCAAGACACAAAACAACTACATCACTTCTCTCTGCCACAGAAACAGCCTCTTTCAGTCTGTCATCAGGCTGTGCAAGATCCTCTTCTCTGTTCATGAAAAGGTGACTGCCCACCGAATACCATACTCTTGTATCCTCGGAAACCCTTTTGCGGATACCGTCAAGGATAGTGATATTTTGAGATGGAGTTCCGCTGTAGTTGGCCCTTAGTGCTAAACTACTGTCTGCGTTTGGCCCGATAACAGCTATATTTTTAATCTTTTTGCTGTCCAATGGCAATAACCCGTCATTTTTAAGTAATACCATTGATTTTTTTGCAGCTTCAAGTGAAAGTTTGTTGTGTTCTACAGAGTCATTTAATTCATAAGGTATCTTATCGAACTCACAGTCATCATCAAACATACCCAGCCTCATTCTGGTTGTCATAAGTCTGATAGCTGCACGGTCAATATCCTCCTCAGTAATTCTGCCTTCTTTAAGTGCAAGGAGAATAAGAAGATACATATTTCCGCAGTTAAGGTCACAACCACTCTTTAATGCAAGTGCCACAGATTCAGTTGGTGTTTTGGTAACTCCGTGTCCTTCATGGAAATCCTTTATTGCCCAGCAATCTGAAACAACGTGTCCGTCGAAGCCCCATCCATCTCTTAAAATGTCCTTCAAGAGGGTTTTGCTTCCGTTGCAGGGTTCTCCGTTGGTTCTGTTGTAGGCTCCCATTACTGATTCTACTTTTGCTTCTTTTACAAGTGCTTCAAAAGCAGGTAAGTATGTTTCGTACAGATCCTTTTGTGAAACAACCGCATCAAAGTGATGTCTGTCATCCTCCGGTCCGCTGTGAACGGCAAAGTGCTTTGCACAAGCGGCTGTTTTAAGGTACTTTCCATCACCCTGTAAGCCTTTTACAAATGCAACTCCCAGTCTGGAAGTCAGATATGGATCTTCTCCGTAGGTTTCATGTCCACGTCCCCACCTTGGGTCCCTGAATATATTGACATTAGGCGACCAGAAGGTTATACCTTTGTATATATCCCTGTCACCTTTTTTTGCGTTCTCATTGTATTTAGCTCTTCCTTCTGTTGCAATAACATCTGCAATTTTCTCTAGAAATTCATCATCAAATATTGCAGCCATTCCTATTGCTTGCGGAAATACTGTTGCAACACCTGCTCTTGCAACTCCGTGTAAAGCTTCGTTCCACCAGTTATATCTGGGAATTCCCAGTCTTTCTACAGGTTGTGCGTCGTACCTAAGTTGTGAAGCTTTTTCTTCCAAAGTCATTCTTGAAACTAGATCGGCAGCTCTTTCTTTAAATGAAAGGCTTTTGTCCAAATATTTTGGCTTTTCCATTTTCTAACCTCCACAATCCGCATTTATGCGATTAATAATATAACATCCCTTAATATCCCATTATACAGGATACTAAGCGACATTATAAAGTCTTTTTAGCCTTTTACTGCTCCAACAACAAGACTATCCTGAACTTTTTTACTCATTATCGCATATATAATAAGAGTTGGGATAGTGGCGACCATCAAACCTGCACCTATCGGTCCCCACTCCGTTGTATATTGTCCCGCCAGAGACTGGATACCGACAGTTAGTGTCTTGTATTTTGCATCGCTAATAAACACTACCGCATACATCAGCTCATTCCATGCCTGAAGGAATGTAAAGATTGTAACTGTTGCAATTGCCGGCCTCATAAGCGGAAGTATGATTGAGAAAAATATTTTATAAATGCTACAGCCGTCAATACATGCAGCCTCTTCCATTTCTCTAGGAATAGAACTCATAAATCCTGAGAAAATCAGTAATGCCATCGGTATTGCAAATGCAGTATACGGAACTATCAGTGCCCAGTAGGAGTTAACCATCTTTAAGTTTCTCAGCATTATAAATATAGGAAGAAGTGCCGAATGAAGAGGAACTGTCAATCCAAGTACAAAGAATGAATTTAAGGGTTTTCTCAGCTTAAATACCATTCTGGTCAATGCATATGAAGCCATGACCGCAATTATACTTGTAAGTATAATTGTTGCTGCCGTTACAACTACACTGTTCATGAAATATCTTCCTACATTCCCTTGCAATAAAGCATTGCTGTAGTTTGACCACAGCCATTTTGCCGGAAGTCCTATTGGGTTTCCCCCGAAAATTTCAGAATTATCTTTTAATGAGAAAGAGAACATCCAATATAGAGGAAACAGCTGAATGACCGCTACTATGAAAAGTGCAGCGTACATAAGGATTTTCGATATGGAAAATCCGGAACTTCTATCCTGAACTATGTCACTCATTTTGCTTCCTCCTTTTCTCTGAACAATAGACTTACAAGAATGGATAAGGCAAAACATTCAAGGATTACAAATACAGCCATTGCACTACCATATCCGTACTGGTTACCTTTAAATATTGTACTTACCATATATGTGCCTATTACTTCACTTGCGTGTGCAGGCCCTCCGCCTGTCAAAACATATACAAGATCAAATACTTTCAGTGCGCCTGTAACAGCAAATATAACTGACACATTCAATACAGGCTTCAACATCGGTATTGTTATTTTCATAGATGTATTCCACCAAGAAGATCCGTCAATTACTGCCGCTTCGAAAACATCGGTGGAAATAGATTTTATACCTGCATACATTAAGAGCATATGATATCCGATATACTGCCATATTATAGGAATAAATGTAGCAGCCAACGCCCTTTTGGGATCACCCAGCCATTCTGATGCAAAAGACCCCAAACCTATTGCCTTTAATACTAAGTTAAGAATTCCATAATCAGGGTTATATATTTTCATCCATAGCTGTCCGATAACAACTGTAGAAATAATAACCGGTATAAAGTAGATAGTTACTAAGCTCTTTTCAAACTTAACACCTTTTGCAAGTGTCAGAGCTAAAAGCAACGAAATCGGAAGCTGAATAAATACTGATGCAACTGCCAAAATTAATGAATTTACTGCTGCTTTGACGAATATTGGATCAGAAAGAAGTCCTTTATAGTTTTGCAGACCTATAAAAGTACCTTTGCCAAATCCCGACCATTCCTGCAAGCTGTAGTACGTTGACATTACGATAGGTATTATTATTAATCCGATAAATACAACCAGAGCCGGAAACAGGAAAAATACTATTGCCTTCTTATTGCCTAAAACTCTATCCACCAAACTCACTTCCTTCTATAAAATATATTTAATATGTTCATATAGTTTGGCGTCCATTTTTCTGCCACGTGTTGTTGACTTAAGCAAACAAATGGACGCCTATTATTATCTTTTATTATCTTTGATTATTTACCATAAATTGTTTGTAAACTGTCAACAAACTGTTGAGGAGTTTTTGAACCCATAAACAATTCCTGTAAAGAATTCAGGTAGGTTTCTGTATCTTTACCGGCAAGGAGTGTATCCCACCAGATTGTAAATGATTCAGCATCTTTGGTAAGATTAACGACATCAACAAGTGAAGGATTCAGCTTGCTTGTGTCAACATCTGTTTTCCATGCTGGCATTGAAGCTCCTGAAAGATATGATTCTTTTGACATATTTTCAGCAAAGTACTTCTGGAACTTAAGTGCTTCTTCTTTGTTCTTTGAATTTGCACTTACCATTACAGCGTCAACAGCTCCACCTGTAAACTGCTTTGGATTTCCAAGACCGCCCGGTATTGACGGGAAGGATATAGCCTTGATTTTTCCTGCAACTTTTGAATCTTTTGAGCCCGCTTTTCCTGCAGTCCAGCTACCTTTAAACATCATTGGTATCTTTCCTTCAAAGAATGGAACTTCAGCTTCATCATTTGATACTCCGGCAGCACCCTTTGAGAATGCTCCTGCATCAATTAACTCTTTAAATCTGTTAGCTGCATTCAGGAATTCGGGATCCTTGAATGAGCCTTGCTTTGTGAGAGTTTTTGTTACCTTTTCAGGCCCTGCAGCTCTTAATGCCATTACATCAAAGTACATTGCTATTGTCCATTTGTCCTTACCTGACACAGCCATAGGAGTTATTCCTTTGGACTTGAAGGTCTTTACAGCTGTAAGAAGTTCTTCCCAGGTAGTAGGAGCCTTGACACCATTTTTGTCAAAAAGCTCTGTATTTATAAACAATGCTCCACAAGACAGGAAGAATGGTAATCCGTAAACCTTTCCATCATAAGTCACATTGGTTAATGCACCGTTAACAAGCTTATTTTTCATATCTTCGGTCACATCAAGGGCTACTACTGAATTTGACTTAACAAATGGCTCTGAGAAACCGCCGCCCCATGTAGAAAAAATATCAGGAAGCTCATTTGCTGCCGCCATTGCTTTGATCTTTGTTTTATATGCTTCATTTTCATTAGTATCAACCTTGATCTTTACATTTGGGTTTGCAGTCTGATAGTCATCGATAACTTTCTTAGCCGCGGGTGTAAACGGGTCTGCTGCTGATCCCCAAATATGGCTGAATTTCAGTTCAACATTTTTAGCATTATTTCCACCTGCATTATTAGTTGTTCCTGTGGCATTGTTACCTGTTGTATTTTTGCCGCATGCCACTATTCCGACTGTTAATGCTCCCGCCAGTATAAATGCTGCTCCTCTTTTTGCCACTGACATTTTGTTCATCCTTATTCCTCCTTGAAATAATGTGATATGGTAATAATATAGGTAATGTTGCATAAAGTAAACGTAAAATGGTTACCTATAATTGTGCATTATTTTTACTCATAGAATTGCTTTAAACCGCCTCCAATCCTATTTCCGAAATATTTGCACAATACGCATAATAACGTTATGTCAATCTCTAATTTGCGTATGGTATAATAACTTGATACGCTCATTTGAAACTATTATTTGCATTTTTACGGAGTTATATATGAAATATTTAAAGCATTTTATGGAAACAGTTAAAAGCATGTTTTTAAACACCTCTATAAGAAGCAAAGTGCTTATTATCTTTATGGTATTTATGCTTTTTTATGTAATAATCAGTGCGGTTATTTATGTCAATGTAATAAAAAACGAAACTCTAAGTCAGGTACGTCAGCGTTCCCGTGAGACAACGGAGCTTATACGTACAAATATTAACACAATGATTGATAACGCAAATAACGTTTCCAAAATGATGACTACAAGCTCACTTATTAGGTCATACCTTGAGTCGGATAAACCTTCTCGCAGCTTGTCTAAAAGTGCCAACGAGGTTATGTTTAACATTCACATAACCTTTCCGAATATTGATTCAATTTATCTTTACGATTTACATGGTTCAGGACTGAGAACCAATAAATACCTTACTGTTTCAAGTGTAGAAGATGTTAAAAAGGCACCGTGGTTTGATGAGCTTGTAAAGCTCAACGGCGGGTATAAAATAGCTATAAATGCTGAAAACACCCTAAAAACATATTCGGGTAAAAACCTTGTTTCCGTAATGAGAGTTTTAAATGACCTTGACAGTCTCAAGCCAATTGGAGTACTGGTATTGAACATATCACAGGACAGTATCTCAGACGTTATTAATGAAACCAGTGAAAATGGAGGTTCGTCCTTTATAATCCTGGATGCAAATAATAATCCGGTTATTAAAAACGATGGTGCCTATGAGATGTATAATCCATATCTTGGGAGAATACTGGCGAACGAGGATATAATAACCATTAACAACAAAAGATTACTGGTATTCAAGTCTGATATGCCTGATACAGGCTGGAAAATAATAAGCTGTACCAGTCTCTCTTCCAAGTCTCCTGCAATTCGGACACTGAACGTGCTGTATGTGTTGTTTATTGGAATTACTATCTTTTTATTTATAGTAGCTTCACTTTTTACCGCAAACCTTATAACCTCGCCCATTAAGAAGCTCATCAACTCAATGCAGGGTGTGGCAAATGGGGTTTTCAAAAGGGTAAGCTATAATACCGGAAACGATGAAATAGGTGAACTTAAAAACAATTACAATCTGATGATTATGGAAATAAACAATCTAATAATTAAGCTCTTAGATGAAGAAAAGAAAAAGCGTAAATTTGAACTGGATGTTCTGAATGAACAAATCAAGCCCCACTTTTTATATAATACTCTTGATAATATTGCTTACCTGGCATTATCCGGCAACAACCAAACAGTATATGAAGCAGTCAATGCTCTGGGAAGCTTTTGCAGGATCAGCCTCAGCAAGGGCTCAGAAGTTATCAGCCTAGAAAATGAAGTGCGTCAGATACAAAACTATCTGTTGCTTCAAAAGCTCCGGTATGGTGAGATGATTAGTGACGAGTACGATATTTCCCCGGATACAAACCAAATAAAAATACTCAAGAATATACTTCAGCCATTAGTCGAAAACAGTATATATCACGGTATCAGGCCCAGCGGTGAACCCGGGTTTATAAAAACATCAGCACATATTAATGGAAGTTGTCTCATATTGTCCGTTGAAGATAATGGTATTGGAATGGATGAACAGGAAATCAACAGTATTTCAGATGAAAATCTTGCAGGAAATCAAGCCAGTTTTGGGCTCAGAGGGACAATACAGCGTCTAAAGATACATTATGGCACCGATGATATATATATGGTAGAAAGCAGTAAGTATTCAGGTACTAAAATAACACTGAAAATTCCTTTAGAGGAGGGTAAAGATGATTGATAAACCTTTGAAAGTTATGATAGTTGATGATGAAAGCAATACAAGGGATCTTTTAAAAATGTCCATTAACTGGAATGAGCTGGGGATGGAAGCTGTCGGTGATGCCACCAGCGGACTTGAAGCCCTTGACATGCTGGATGAGCTAACCCCTGACATTGTAATTACTGATATTCAGATGCCCTATATGGACGGATTAACCCTTAGTAAAAATATAAAGGAAAGGCATCCGGATATTTCTATTATTATTCTCACGGCACACGATGAGTTTTCTTATGCACAGAATGCGGTTTCCATAGGAGTATCCGACTTTATACTAAAGCCGATTAATAAAGATACCATATACGAAGTTCTTTCCAAGGTGGGAAGCAGTATAAGAGCAACCAGAGAACGTCTGGGAAGATTGGAACTGTCTCACCAATATATGCAAAGCAATATCATGGTTTTTCAGAACAAGGTTCTTAATGACCTTGTTTTAAACAGAAATTTTACCTTCCAGCCTGATGAACTTAAGATGATGGATATAAGGTTTGATACTGATTATAATTTGTATCAGGTTTCATTAATTAATGTAGGAATAGACAAAAACAAATATACCAATCTAGAAAGACAGATGCTTCTGGAAAACTGTCGCAGCTATATTAGGGACTTATATTTCAAAAGTAGCCTTGCCTATGTCTTTACAGACATTCAAAGTAATATAGTGTTACTGAATAATGATAAGTCAATTTCATTAAGCGATGTTTCCGAGCATGCCTCTCTTTATTTCAGAGAGCATTTTTCAGCCTTTGTATCCTGTGGTATAGGCCTTGAGGTACATTCCCTTGACAATGTGTATAAGTCCTACCGCCAAGCACTTAATGCGCTAAACCTTGGTTATATTACCGGAGAAGAAATAATTTATGCTGATTCCCAGATGAGTGATTTTGACAACGCTACGGCATTTGATCAAAGTTCTCTGACTGATAACATGAAGCTTGCAATAAAGTCCGGGGCAACATCTAAGGCTCTGGAAATTACCAGAAAGGTTTTATACAATTATACAAGGGAAAATATAAATAATCTTGACGCAGTAAAGATATTTTCAATAAATATGTGTAACTATATAAAAGAGCTTCTTTCAGAAATGAAGATTCCTTTTGCAGGAACATTTTCACTATCGGGTGACTTTTTGCTGGATATTTTCAAACTTGAAAAGTATACAGATATAGAATTAACTATTCTAGGTATAATAGAAAAAGCTACGTCCCTTATATCGGAAGCCCTGAACAACAAGAGCAAGTCTATTGTAGACGAAATAAAAAATTATATAGATGAAAACTATAACGATAATAACCTTACATTGAAGGTTGTTGCAGATAAATTTTATATTAATTCAAGCTACTTAAGCCGTATTTTTAAAAAAAGTACCGGCATTACCTTCTCAGAGTACCTGACAAAGATAAGGATAGATAATGCCAAATCAATACTAAAAGAACAGGATTTAAAGGCATATCAACTGGCACAAATGATTGGAATCCCTGACCCGAACTACTTTGTAAAGTGCTTTAAAAAAGTTGCAGGGATATCATTTGCCGAATATAAGCTTCAAAAGGCCTAGGAAGCATAGGATTAATGCTTTCCTCCGGCCTTTTCCCTTAGTTGCCTTAACATATCTTTGAGGTGGTTAAGCTGTTCCTCGTATTTTACACTTTTCATATTAGGGAAGGCTTTAATTAAACGGTGTCCGCTGCCTCTTTTCTGACTAAGAGCCTCAAACTTCTCTCTGAACATTACATTCAGCTCGTTTTTGCCTTCCTCAGCTAAAAGCCGAAGTTTTTCAAAGCTTTTAAATAGTTCCCTCTCATTAAACCATTCCAGTATATCTCCATGCTTTTTCAAGTCCTCAGTAAATTCATACAGCTTTTTAAGCCGTTCATTGAGATTCACCAGAGTATTCACAGTAAATAGCATATCAATTGCATATGCTGCAATGAGTGCTATCCCGTATACCCTTACCCATATTTCAGGGATTAGTAAAACAACATGGGTTATTGCAGGATGCAGAACCTTGACCAGTACAACGCACATTATTCCGAACAAAACCGAATTTCTCAGGCATACCCGTCCGTTGAGATTAAATCTTTTGTTTGAATAGTCCCACCATTTTGTACCGAAGAACACCTGCAGTAGCCAGCCCGTTATGTACTCCAGTATACTGGTAAGTGCAAGTCCTGCCAAAAAAATTACGGGTATACTGGATTGAGCAGGTTCCAGCAAATAGATTACCAGCATAGCACCAAAGCCGTATACAGGACAAACAGGGCCTGCAAGAAAACCTCTGTTTACTACCCGTTTAGATAATATGGAGCAGTACATGACCTCGCAGACCCATCCTATGAAGCTGTATATAGTAAGATAGATAATGAATTCATAAAAACTGCTCATCCTGACTCCCCCAATCCATATTACAGGACATATTTCTATAAATCCTCTTACTCAATATTTTATTCTCAGCTAATATACAGTCCCTTATAATTCCTTGAACTTTTTAACACCTATCGTTCTTAATGCTTTTATAAGTACAAATGCCAATACGGCCAAAACAACACAAATCAATTCCATAAACAGATTGGTGTTGGAAGGCTTTAAAAGAATAAACAAAACTACCGGAACTCCCATGATTATAACGTTGATAATCATGGTCACGAAAATACTTGCGCTTTGCTTTACTACTGAAACCTGTGAAGTCCACTCAAGTTTTGGGAAGTACAGGTTTACCAAAATACCAATAACAGGAGAAACTATACACAAGAGCAACGACAATAAAAGCAGAACAATAACCGTTTCAGCACTCATTTTAAAGGCAAATGCCACAATTACTATATTTATAATGAGTGCCGGAATAGTAAGAGTCATATTGAGGAGTATTTTACTCCAAAGTATATTTTCTACTTTTAAAGGAAGAGATTTTATTATCCAAAGGCCTTTTCCCTCAAGAGATATTGATGCTGCGGTAACAAATGTAAAACTTATACAGAATGCAAAAACCAAAGCAACCACCGGTGCTATATACGAACCGGCCATTGGGAGTTCCAACATCATTGCAACCTTATCCTTACCAAAAACAGCAACTGCCAAGGAAAAAATCAGCATCATTATTACACCTACTGCGGTATTGGTTACATATATATATGAAGACAGATAGAATCTCAATTCCTTGATATACAGCGCTTTCATAACCCCTGAGGCCTTTAGCGTTGTGACCTTGTAATTGGATGCCTTGTATTTTTCGGACATTCTGGAATTTATGGTTTTAAAGCCTCTGGAGAATATAAAAATAAACATTCCAAAAATCGCCGCACTAACCAGTAAAAAGGCTGCAAGATACAGAATATTTGTGTTGCTTAAAGCTTTAATATACAGGTTAGTCCAGAAAAGAACCTTTGTCACACCGGATATTGCCGGAATAGCACTCTGAACCTGCTCTTGATTAATTCCGGTAATCATGTTGGGCAGAACCATAAATGCAATAATAATAACAAAAGTTCCTATCAACATTAAAACATTAGTAGATCTGAACTTGGAGGATATACGTCCCAGTATATAAGCTAAAACAGCACCTATAGATATTGGAATAAGGGGAACAAACAATGTTGCTACGGCAGCAAAAACATAGTATATTGGCCCACTATGAGTGTTTATTCCGTAAATGACCAATGAAGGAATTCCAGCAAGTATACTTATGGCAAGGTTCGAAAGATAAACAAAAATCATCTTACTTGCCAGTACTGCCGATGGTTTTACAGGCAGAGACATTAGTAAATCAAAATCCCTGAAAGAAAACAGGTATCCCGGTATTTTGTAAATACTCATAAAAAGTGAGAACAGAGTAGTTGACAAAATAGAGCTTCCTATAAGCAGTTCCAGTGAATTCAACTCCGCAAGAACCTTACCCAGAGGGTAGTATAACATAAACATGGTGAAAGTCAGCATACAAAAAGCGTACACTATAAGTAAACCCAGCAATGCCGTCTTTACCTTTTCAGCACCAGATTTTGATTTTAGTGCCTTGTTTATTCCCCAGGAATTAATTATGTTTGCTTTAATTAAAAAAAATACACTATTCATTATCTATCAACTCCAAAAATAATTGCTCAAGTGAGCTGTTTCCTCTTACTGTGTCAGTTTCACCACTGGTAATAAGCTTGCCATCCTTTATAATAGCTATCTTGTTACAGAGCTTTTCCGCAACCTCTAAAACATGGGTTGAAAAGAAAATAGCACTCCCTTGTCTGCATTTTTCTTTCATAATCTCTTTCAGAGTATGTGCTGCCTTTGGGTCAAGTCCAACAAAAGGTTCATCCATTATATACAGGCTTGGGTTATGAACAAGTGCTGAAATAATGGCAAGCTTTTGCTTCATTCCATGAGAGTAAGACGAAATCAAATCTCCCAGGCTTCCCGTGAGTTCCATCATGTCTGCGTACTCTTTGATAGATTTTTCTCTCTCTTTTGCCGGAATGGAGAAAACATCTGTAATAAAATTCAGATATTGAATTCCTGTCATATTTTCATAAAGGTCGGGATTATCAGGTATATACGCAATCATCCTTTTACATTCCAGTGGGTCTGTTTTTATGGATTTGCCTCCTATACGAATATCTCCCTCGGAGAATTCAAGAATACCCGTAACACACTTTATTGTAGTTGTCTTTCCTGCACCATTATGTCCTATAAATCCGTAGATATCACCTTTTTGAATTTCCAATGTCAAATTGTCTACTGCCTTTTTACCACCTTTATAAGTTTTGGATAAATTACTTATTGTAAGCATAATTTCACCTTTCACATAAGTTTTTAATGTTATAAGAATTATACTATATTTTACCTAAATTATTAACCATATATTATTTAATTATTTCTACTTGAAGAAATATATTGAAATTTGTAGATATTTTTGTTTTCTTTTGTCATATTTTGTAGTAAAATATGTTTAGAACGGCAAATTGTATCATTTTTCTACATATTTTGAGGTATAAAATGGATCAATACATACCGATTATAGATATTGTTATAGCCCTATCGAGTGCTATAGATTTGATAAACCCTAATATTTCAAATCATCACAAGAGAGTTGCATATATCTCTTATTGTATCGCTAAAGAAATGGGTTATTCGGAGAATGAGATTAAGGATTTAGTACTGGCCGGCTTGCTTCATGATTGCGGCGCAGTTAATTTGTTTGAAAGGAGTTCCATTTTCGAGTTTGAATTTGGGAATTCCTATTCCAACAGGCATAACCATGGGTATAAAGGATGGTTTATTCTTCGGGACGCAGAGGAATTACGTTCAGCTGCCGATATAATAAAATATCACCATGTATTTTGGAAAGAAATATCTCACAAGCGGTTTCAATCCTGCAAGATACCAAAATTCAGTCATATCCTCCATTTAGCAGACAGAATTGATATACTGATAAATCCTAATCAGGAAATCTTGCAGCAGAAAAAATATATAAGCAAAATGATTCGCAACGGCAAAGATACAATGTTTATGCCCGCAGCAGTTGATGCGTTTGAGAACATTGCCTCAAAACCTTATTTTTGGTTCGATATTACAGGAACTTATGTTGAGGATCTGATACGCAAAATAATGTCGCCATACAAGGTTTATATTAATAGTGAGCTTTTAATTCAATATGCAAATATCGCACACAGAATTATTGATTTCAGAAGTAAATTTACAGCTACCCACTCAATAGGTGTGGCTGCTAGTGCAAGTACTTTGGCCTCTAAACTGGGATTTTCTGTTTGCGACAGCAGACTGATGCACTCTGCGGGGCTAATGCATGATTTGGGAAAACTGTGTATCCCGGAAAGTATTTTAGAAAAACCCGGTCCCTTAGACCACTATGAATTCAATCTTATGAAAGCACATACATATCATACCTACCGGATACTGGATTCAATTCCCGGTTTGGGAAAAGTACGTGACTGGGCCGCATTCCACCATGAAAAGCTTGATGGTACGGGTTATCCCTTTGGATTGGACTCAAGAAGTCTTGATCTGGGTTCCAGGATACTTGCTGTAAGCGACATGTTTACAGCTCTTACGGAAGAAAGACCTTACAGACATGCCATGTCCCTTAAAGACACGGTTAAGCTTATTAATGAAGTAAATACTCTTGATTATGATGTCAAGTATTGCCTCAACCAAAATATTGAGGAAATAAACGAGATAAGACGTACTTCTCAGGAGATTGTTTTCCAGAGCTGTAATGAAATCTTTCCGGAGTTTGATGAAGAACTTAATCTTCACGCATTGTAATTTTATAACTGTAAGCAATTTAAAATTAACATACATACTCCTTCGGACTTGTTTAAAGCAAGTCCATTTTTTTTGGAATAATCTTGTTAACATATTACAAATAATACGGTACACTTTTTTGTTGACATTCAGCATGACCTAATGTAAAATAAAAAGGCAGCTTAAAAGCTGAATTGAATATTTTTATGGAGAGATGGCTGAGCTGGTCTAAGGCGCACGACTGGAAATCGTGTGTGGGGTAACACTCACCGAGGGTTCGAATCCCTCTCTCTCCGCCACGGCGCCTGTGTTTTCTGCGGAAAACACAGGCGTTTTTTTTACAAAAAAATGCGAAGCGCCTTACGGGAGAGACCAGTCTCCCCGTATGCCCCTCTGGCCTCCCGGCGGGGTTTATTGAAAGAGATTGAAATTCGTAAGGGAGTAAGCGGTGGGTGACATCGTTGGACTGAATAAGTATGATGGAATGTCTACGCCAAAACAAGGGCTTTCAGAATTTTATTCTGACAGCCCTTGTTCATTTCTGTGACAAAAATGTGACTTTAGAGATGTTTGATTTTTTGATTTCATGAAATCAGTACATACGATTTTTGAAAGAATTTTCACGAATCGTGTGCTATCTTTTAAGGCTTCACACGCATTAAATCCAACATAAAATTGTTAAGGATTGATACAAAATACATTGATAAACAGTTGATTGTTAAGTCTAATTAAGAATAAACGCGTCCTTGTTTATACGTATGGAATTAGATACGCATATATGGCATTTTTCACGTAATAAAAAGCAGTAAGTTATATAGGGATATAACCCATATAATACCATTGCATACTTTTAGTGTCAATGTGAATCGGAGCGGCTCTGTGTAGCTCTTTTTGTATTACCTGGTAATATTTCCTCCTCACAAAATTATAGCAGTAATCGGTTAACATAATGCATGTATTTGCCGATATTTACACTGAAGCTTTATCTTCACAGAAAAAAAATATGCCCTATGGAGGAACGCCAATGTCAGTAGCAAAAAAACTCATCACAAGTTATGTATTAGTATTAGTATTAATGGCAGGTATCGTTGGAACAAGCATTTATGCAACTCGCTCCTTGAAAATCCAGGCAGAAAACCTTATAACAGATGCTATTCCAATAGGTTATGCGGCAGATGGATTATTAACGGCGTTAGTTAATGAGGAAACTGGAGTACGTGGGTATCTTGTATCAGGAGATGAAAAGTTTCTTGATCCATACAATTTCGGGAAAAGTGATATTAGAGTAAAATTAAAAGAAATTGAGTCTAGGCTAGACAAGCACCCGATTATGGCACAGCTTATAGCAGAAGCTAAACCGAAGATTGACGCTATTGAGAAATATTTTGATTCACAGATTTCCCTTGTCAAGCAGGGGAATTTGGAAGAGGCACGTGCAAAAGCCGGGGATGGCAAACAGCTATTTGACAGCTTTCGTGAATCTCATGATAAAATCAAAAAGGATATAGACAAGTTAACAAATGATGCTTGGAACGATGTTATAGATGTGCAAGACAAGAGCAACATACTTATTGCAATAATCAGCATAATTGCAGTTCTTGTTACTATAATAACATCGTACCTATTGATCAGGAGCATATCAACACCTGTAAAAAAAGTCACAGACACACTGCACCGGATATCCGATGGAGACTTGACGGTTGATGCTTTAAATATTAAAAGCAAGGATGAAATCGGTGTATTGGTAACTTCTTTAAATAAAATGGTTGCTAATATGAGAGATATACTGGCAAAAGTAAGTGACGTATCGACACAAGTTGCTGCTTCTTCAGAAGAATTAACCGCCAGTGCCGAACAATGTACAAAAGCAAATGAGCAGATTGCTGAAGCTACTCAAAAAAGTGCTTCAGGGGCGGAAGAACAGTTAGGAAGCATTCAACATTCAACCGATACAATAAAGGAAATGTCTACGAATATACAGCAAATTTCTGAAAATAGTAAAGAGATGTACACTTTGTCAGATAAGGCTTTTTCAGCTTCCGAACATGGAATTATTACGGTAAATGACGTTGTGGCACAAATGAATGATATAACATCAACCGTTAGTGATTCTGAAACTGTAATCAGAAAGTTAGGAGAACATTCAAAAGAAATTGGAAACATTGTTGAAATTATTACAGGCATTACAGAACAGACAAATCTTCTTGCGCTAAATGCAGCAATCGAAGCAGCCCGTGCAGGTGAGCAAGGTAAGGGGTTTGCTGTTGTTGCAGAGGAGATTCGCAAACTTGCTGAACAATCTAAAGTATCAGCCACACAAATAGCTCAATTTGTCAAGGAAATTCAAAGTGAAACAGAAAATGCTGTTATATCAATTAATAAAGGGAATGAGAAGGTTAAAGATGGTTTTGCAAAAACGCAGCATGTTGCTGAAACATTCCAAGCTATTAAAGCTGATGTAACAAATGTGAATAGTAAAGTAAAGGATGTAATGGCATCTATAGAGCTTGTTTCATCCCAGAGCCAAGCAATTGTCTCAATTTCTGAAACAATTAAAAAAGCGGCAGAAGAAGGGGCAATATTAAGCCAGGATAATTCTGCTGCAAATGAGGAACAGGTTGCAACAATGGAAGAAATAACTTCTTCCGCACAATCATTAGCAGAACTTGCTGATGAGTTGCAGTCCTCAATATCAATTTTTAGAATTTAACTTGTATACATAACGTAGAAGAGTCACCGGATTAAATTTAATCCGGTGACTCTTTGTATTATTATTTTACCCATCAATTCTTTTGGTTATATATGCACTAAAATGCCATTTAGTGTCATTGGAATAAAATTTGAAATAGTTACCCTCTGCCAAACTTAGCCCATAAACCTGACCCTTGATGTTTGATGCAACTACTACCCCGTTTTTGATAATGTTAAAAGTACCCTCAATAGAATCTGAAGAACAACTATCAGTTGTAACCAGATTAAATTGGTATGTACCGTCAGGAACCTGTAAATCAGCAGTCAAGGATTTAGCCATGGACACGTAATTTGACCACTTGATTTCAACAGTACCTTTTACACTGTCATACCATGTATCGGTATCTGCATCATGAATATAGAGCGGTTTATCAGAAAATATCTGATGATACCAATACACAGGTAAAATAACTGAATCCCCGGAATTCTGGCTTTGGGAATCTGCATTCACTTCAATTGCAAACGCCATTGTCGAAAATGCCATTGTGAAAATTAACGTTGAAATGATAACTAATAACAAACGTTTCAACCTAAACATACTTTTCCTCCTTTAGAATTAAATTAACAATATTATAACATTAATTTGTAAATTTGGTATTAGTCTGGAAATTATTATTTCTAACAAATTTCTAAATCATCCAATCCAACCTTTTAGCAAACTACCAAACCCCAATAGCATTTGTTGTAATTTTTTGCAGGATAACTTATAATTTTAATAAATTTAGTATTATATATTATTAGGGAAGCATGTCTTTATAGATTCAGGAATATACACACCATATCAAGTGCCAAAGTACATCTCATCGTTCATCATAACTCCCTCTAATATATCATAGAGGAGAAACATGCCATGTTGAATAATAAGAATTACACAAAAGTTTACAGGCCTCGAGGAGATAGTATCCCAAGCAGATATTGTTTTTATGATTGTATTGCTACATATGCAGGAATAGTAGGCCGCGATTTTGAGTTATGCTTTCTCAGTTCCTGGGAGTTTAAATATATTAACGATCCCAATAAGGATATTAGTCAGAACCTTTTATTGTCCCCCGATTATTTAAATGACTTAAAAAAACATCATGGGATTATAATACAATTCTTTTATGAAGAAAAGGATAACCGTTCTTTATTAATGAACATGCTGCAAAAAAATCTATTTATCATATTGAAAATTGATGCATATTACATCCCATGGGACCTCTCATATAAAAAAGAGCACGGCCCGCACTATGCCATAGCTGTCAGAATTGATCCGGTTTCAAAAAAACTAATAGTTACCGACCCTTATTATGATCAGGCAAACGTATCTTTTGGAGTACTGGATGAAGCAATTGAATGGATTCAAGGGATTTCCATAGCAGAATGTATTACATCCCCAAATTTAAATGCAGCTGAAGCACTCATTGATACTATAAAAAAGAGATTTGAACTTGTGGGCGGTAAAAACTCATTCCACATGATAGAGGATTTTGCACATGATATCGATGACCTTATGAATCACCAGTTTGAGCTGCATAATTCCTCTCTGATAGATATTCGAAGCGATAACCTAAAGTATGTTCTCATTAATATATATGAAAGGCGGCAGGATTTTTCCGTATTATTGGAATTTTGCTTTAGAACCCTGAAACAGGTAAAAAGTGAAGCTGCTAAATATTTTCAGGATAGAATTCTGGATATAATAAATCGTTGGAATATCATTCAGCTTACATATGTAAAAGCTGTTTTATCGAATAATTTAGCACTAACGGAAAATCTAAAGGATAAAATACTGTTCTTAGCTAAAGCAGAACGTCTGTTGACAGAAGAACTAATTGATTTTTTTGGAATTATAATCTAGCATAGCTTGTAAGCGGAATTTACCTTACTCAGTGTAATTTTATCTTGGGTGAGAATCTCCATTTCATTATCGTTATATTCCGATACTATGCACTCTTCCTCATATTCATTATTATTGAAACTCTCAAAATGCTTGACTGCAAAAACTTGTCACTTATCAGTAAGAACACTATCAATCCTATCCTGTAATTCAATCATACAAATTGACAATTAACCCCTTACATGGTAAATTATTTATAAAGTACAGATATCATACAAAATTCTATTTTTCTATTTTATGCAATAGATGCGTCCTAATGGATATTCTCTAATACACGCCTTTTTGTAGTCAGTCTGGTTTACACTTATTTTTTAAAGATAGAAACAATTAAACAGGTAAATGTGGGGACTGAATCATGAAGATAAAATTTTTAAAGCAAGAAGATATAACCTTGCTTAAAAGAGCTCTAAAATATGTATTCTCATATAAGACTAAATTCGTACTGGCTTTTGTATGTATAATCGGAGGAATAGGGATAGGAATAGCTCAGCCTCTGTTTTGGGGTGGAATATTAGACAGCTTTTTTCAAAAAAGCATGGCTGGTGCCATACCCAATATAGTATACAGTCTGTTACTTGGTATCCTTGCAAGCATTATTTCATATTTACAATCTTACATCTTTTCTTCATTAAACCAAAATATAATATTCGACTTAAAAAGGGATATGTACAAAGCCATTCTGGATCTTCCTGTAAAAGCTTATGATGAAATAAATAATGGAGAATTAATGTCCAGATTACATGGAGATGCAGGTGAGGTTGCAAATGCTATTACCAACACGCTAATAAATACTGTTGTTGATATCATACGTCTTATAGCCGTAGGAATAACCGTATTTACCATAAGCATTAAACTGGCTTTGATAGTTATAATTACTTTTCCCATATCTTTTTACATCTTTAATACATATGGAAAAAAAATCAGGGCCGGCAATAAACAATTATCCAAATTGAATGATAAATACTTTAGCGACTCAGGCCAAACCATCTGGGGTATAAGAGAAGTAAAAAGCTTAGGAATTAAAAAAGACAAGTTTGAATCATTTACACAGATTGCAAGCAAATTAAAGGAAATGATTATAACTGTAATATTGCTTGGTGCAAAGTCTCAGGCTCTTTCAGATATTGTGAACCATATAACTTATATCGCAGTCGTTTTAGTGGGAGGAATGTTCGTTGTAAACGGCTCATTAGACATTAAATATTTTATTGCCTTCAATTCATACTCCGGTCAATTTTCAGGGTCACTTTTAAGCATAAGCAAATTTAACATGAATTTACAACAGGTTATGAATTCCCTTGAAAGAATATTTCACTTGATAGACGGACTTACTTATTCCCCTGAGAAGTTTGGTGAAAAAAGTATAGATAATAGTACTGGAGAAATTAAATTTGAAAATGTCTCCTTTAGTTATGAAAGCCAAATAAATGTACTGGATAACGTAACTATAAACATTCCGGCTAAAAGCAGGACAGCCATTGTAGGAAGCAGCGGAAGCGGCAAAACAACCGTCTTCAATTTATTGCTACGACTTTACCAGCCCTGTAACGGGCATATATTCATTGACCACACAGAAGTAAATGAAATCAAGGAAGAAGATTTACGCAGGCATATTTCAGTAGTACGACAAGAGCCTGTTCTATTTACAGTATCTATAAAAGAAAATCTGTTGCTTGCAAACCCGGATGCCTCTCAGCAGGAAATAGAAAGTGCCTGCAAAAGGGCTTATATTCATGATTATATTGAATCCTTGCCTGATAAATATAATTCTGTGATTGGAGAAAACGGTGTAAATCTTTCTGGCGGTCAACGGCAAAGAATAGCTATAGCCAGAGCCTTATTAAAAAAGTCAAAGATAATTCTTTTTGACGAGGCCACCTCTTCTCTGGATAATGAATCTCAATTTTACATAAAAAAAGCCATTGATACCTTAGCTGAAGATTGTACCGTAGTACTGATAGCTCACAGACTTTCTACAATAATAGAAGCCGATGTTATATATGTAATGGATAAAGGAAAAGTAGTTGGCCGAGGCAATCACCATTCATTAATTCATACCAATAAAGTATACAAAAATCTGTACCAAGCAGAAGTAGAGCTTATAAATGACAATAGCAGGGATGTGATTTGATATAGAGGAATTGGGCAAGAAAATCAAGATTGCCGTAATTGATAGTGGTATAAACACGCAAATGTGCAATTTGAATAAGTGTGTAATACACTCAACAGGTTTTGGTGTTAATAGTGAAGGATATATAGAAGAGAACAAAACCCTGCCTGCGAGAAA
The DNA here is from genome assembly GCF_000244875.1 of Clostridium sp. BNL1100. Classification (NCBI taxonomy): domain Bacteria; kingdom Bacillati; phylum Bacillota; class Clostridia; order Eubacteriales; family Clostridiaceae; genus Clostridium; species Clostridium sp. BNL1100. The sequence goes on along the minus strand of NC_016791.1, from coordinate 209,179 downwards.
CCTTCACGGTACCATAGTAGCTGCGATAATACACCATATTTGCAGTGATGTTGAGCTTATAAGTATAAATATCCTTGACGAGAACCTTTCGTCAGACGGAAGAATACTTGCATATTCCCTAAGTCAGGTATTTGACTACAAGCCTGACATCATACATATGAGTCTGGGTACTGTAAAAAAAAGATACATATTTCCACTTCGAAAAATAGTAAAAGAGGCAAAAAGACTCAATATAACGATAGTAGCTGCCGCTGAAAATCTACAAAGGGTCTCCTACCCAGCTTATCTAAAAGGGGTTATTGGCGTAAAGGCAGGCTGGTTTGATGATTGTATGAAGTATTCCTATAAACAGGGGTTTTTCCATGCTCCCGCAGGAATTGACGGTATAGAGTTCTTGCAAGAAATACCCGACATTCAAAACGTAAGAGGTACAAGCCTATCGGCAGCGTATATATCAGGGCATTTGGCTCGGATGTTAAAAGATAAGAATAATCTTTCCTATAAGGAAGCTAAAGAAGCTCTACAAAAGGGACTTTTAAAAAAGGAGTGATAAAGTGGGAAATAGTACAAATATCAAAATGGGAAGTTTAGCCCCTTCGTGGGAAGGTCTGGATGGAAGGCCAAAGAATATAACCTTCTGCGTAACAGAAGACTGTAACCTTGCCTGTAAATACTGCTATATGACAGGTAAAAACAGTTTTAAAAAGATGACCTTTGAAACAGCTAAAAAGGTTGTGGACTATTTACTTTCTGAAAGAGAGACTTTTAATGAAAAATCAGTAATATGGGAATTCATAGGCGGAGAGGCTTTTGTAGAAATTGAGCTGGTGGATAGAATAACAGACTACATCAAGCAGCAAACCTTCCTCCTTGACCATCCTTGGTTCAACAGCTACAGATTATCCTTCTCAAGTAATGGTCTTCTTTACAGCACACCGGCGGTTCAAAAATATATTAAAAAGAATAAGGCACACCTCTCTATCGGTTTAAGTGTAGATGGAAATAAAGTGAAACATGACTTGCAAAGAATAAAGCCGGATGGCAGCGGCTCCTATGACGATGTAATTAAAAATGTACCTCTCTGGCTAAGCCAATTTCCGGACTCCTCTTCAAAGGCTACCTTTGCCCATGATGATATTCCTTATCTTAAAGATAGTATTATCAGCCTTTGGGATATCGGTATAAAAATTGTAGCCGCAAATGTAGTGTTTGAGGATGTATGGAAGGACGGCGACGACATAATTATGGAACAGCAGCTCAGGGAGCTTGCTGATTACGTTCTTGAGAACAAGCTATGGGAAGAATACTCTGTAAGATTCTTCGATCCCAGCATAGGTAACCCGCTTACAGAAGAAGACATAAATCAAAATTACTGCGGTGCAGGAAAAATGTTGGCAATTGACTGTGACGGCAACTTTTATCCATGCGTAAGGTTTTATAGTATCAGTCTAAATAACCGGAAAGCAATATGTGTTGGAAACTCTGATAGTGGGATTAATCAGGACAAGCTAAGACCCTTTCAAGCTTTAAGTCTCAAAAGTCAAAGTCGGCCGGAATGTGTTAAGTGTGAAGTGGCCAGCGGCTGTGCTTGGTGTCAGGGCTGCAATTACGACCTGGCGGACACTGATACTATTTACCAAAGGGCTATACATATATGCAAGATACATAAAGCGACTGTTAGAGCAAATCAATACTTCTGGGACAAGTTTGAAAGTGTATCCGGCTTGCCTTCTCAAAGAAAAAAAGCTGCACTGGACAGAAAACAGCAAAACAAGAGCTACTTACAATTTATAACTTCAGATAACATCATACCCCATTGTTCCTATAGAAACACAAAGTCAACTAACAATATCATGACTCCCGAAGTTTTAGAAAAAGGTATCGCATTTTGCGAGGCAAAGGGGTATACACCTGTTTTTTTAGGGGTCCCACAGGGAGTAAATGAAGAAAAACATCAGGAATACCTTACTATTGATAAGGCAGGACAAGCCGGGAATGCCATTTCAGTATATGACAATAGTGCAGACAACCAGGATGGAGAAGCTCCCGGCATTTTACTTCTTAACAGGCATAATATACATAACTTATATGAATTAATAGAGAAACTTTTCAGTGTGGTCTATAGGATAAATCTTGAGATTGAAGATATTAATGAATGGAATGACCAAGATATTCAGCAGTACAAAATTCAGTTAGCTAGAATAGTTGAATTTGTTGCAAAAAAATACGACCAAGACGAAGAAATTGAAATAAACGTATTGACCGATATATGGAATTTGAATGCTATGAAAAACTGTGACGCAGGTACCAATACTTTTGCACTTGCGCCAAACGGAAGAATTTATATATGTCCGGCATTTTACTTTGATGACCCTGATTGTCACATAGGCACTATTTCGGACGGTATTGATATAAAAAATCCCCAACTGTTCCAGTTGGAAAATGCACCTATATGCTCCGCCTGTGATGTTTACAACTGCAACAGATGTAAATACCTAAACAAAAAAATGACAAATGAGATAAATACACCTTCAAAAATCCAGTGTGTAATAAGCCATATAGAAAGAGAACATTCTAGGAAGCTTCAAAGACTACTCAAAGAAAATAACTCCTATAAATTCGAAAATACACTAAGAGAAATTGACTATAGCGACCCATTGGAAAAGCTACTAAAAACATAAGGGAAGGAAGGAGCTTATTATGACTAGAGAATTAGTTGGCACCGTCACCAAAGAAGAAAGAAATGAATTACTAATACTTTTCGAAAGAAAAATTGGAATTGAGGAGCTTTCAGCTACTCTGGAAAATGATTTACTCTCTACTGATAAAAAAGAAATTATGCAGGATAAAATGATATCGGAATTGGGCAAGGTCAAACAAAATATGCAGATATGGTGGGATAAAATGTATAAAAAGTATAACTGGAAAAGCATTGAGGGATATCGCTGGAATATAGATTTTCAAACCTGTGAAATATTTTTAACTAAATAGTAAGATTAGTTTATCTTTTATCTGCAGATAGACACTAAGAGACCAATTTAAGGGAGGTGTTGTTATGGATCGTTTATTTTCTAATAAAAAAATCGGTAAGTCAAAGAAAGATGTAAATGGTTATTCTTGCAATGCTTTTTGTTCAGCTATTTGTATTAGTGCTTGCAGTTATAGTTGTAGTGGTAGTTGTCAGTATGGTTGTTCAGGTTGTGATGGTACTTGTAGTAATCTGCTTGGACGACTTTGAGGTTAATCTATCAATAGTCATTAATTGCCCAAGGACCTACATAACGAAAAAATTGTAACAAGATTAAAAAGTAAAAGTCTATCTGCAGATATATATTAAAAAATCAAGACCTCACAGGTTTCTTCTTGATTTTCATAAGCTCTTTAATATCATTGATTTCTTCCGCATTGAGAACCCTATAATAAAGCCAGCCTCCGTCACCACATGGATAACGGCTTTCCCATATTTCTTTTGTCCTTGGCAAGAATCCGTCCATCTTATCAAGCATTTTTGCCAGTTCATTCTTGCCAATCTGAAAGAACACCGTAAATATGTATTCACCTCTTCCGGCTTCGTACTTCCCCATGCCTTAAACAAAGCGCTCTCTGTAATGTATGATATTAGATATTATTAAAAACGAAAAAATGATACCCGAAGTAAGAGGTACTTTTCCATTTTGTAAACACCAAATAACATTTACCAGCATAAAGAAAATATAATAAATAATCATTAGCCGATAACCCCATTTTTTAAGGAACAATAATCCAACTGCCGCAGTTATAAGAACTAATGAAAGTAATATATTCATAACACTGTTTGAATAAATCGGCAGAGGATTCATGTGGAATCCCAGTTTATTAAAATATCCGGGGAAAATAGTTGCTCCTATTGAAAACATTGCAGCCAAAATAAATAAATCGGCAATTACCGTTATTAAAATGGGCCTCTTTTCATTCATCTATTCCCCTCCTTAACGTAAATCGTCAAGATATTTGCCGATATCTTTTTGTTTTGCAAAGTAAGATATATTTTTATCTCTTATATCATTTCTCTGCACCTCAAAATCTCTGGCTCCCTCTAAAATACTTATTCCCTTACCGGATTTTAATATTATAATAATACCAGCCTCCGGAGTCGTACCAGCAAACTCCGGATTTTCTCTTATATCATATGAGTTATTAAACCACTTAATTATATTATCAAATAAGACAGGGTCTTTTATTTCTGTATGGCCAATTACCTTAGCTCCCCAACTCTCTATTCTTAGGACATCCTCTTTCCTTATCTCTTTATGAACGGACTTGTCCAAAGGTATCAAATATTTAATACCTGCAAGAGAAATAAGAATAAAAAGTATAGGTATAACCACTAATTTTTTAATCATAATTTAATCCCTTTAAATATCAGTATAAAGGATATTTATGGAAACTTCAAACAGTTTTGCCCCGTGAGGTGCAATAGTTACCTCCAATTTCTCATCAATATTGTTTATGGTATCATTACGCCACAATTCTTCAAAAACACACCCTTTAAAACAGTCAAATCCTAGCTCATCAGGAGTTATTTGAACATTTCTTACTCGGTCACTGAGGTTGAATACGGCAAGATAGCAAAACTCCTGTTCTGTATCCCTTGAAAACCATATCGCTTGCTTATCATCCCTTGAAATCTGTTTAGCACCTGTTGAGTGGGTCAGAAGACGTAATACTTTCCTATTAGTCATAAGTTCCAGTGTCCAATTATCCAACTTGGTTAGTTCTGCCCCAACCATAAGGGGAGAACGGAATATACACCAGAGGGTCATCATAGTAATCTGTTCTTCTCTAGTAAAGTTTGTTAATCGTTCTTCCCCGAAGCCTTTACCGATATACCCCAGAGGAAGCATGTCACAATCAGGGTAGCAACCTTCTGAAACATGATTTTGCCAATTTTCACATCTCTCAAACATATTCTTTAACAGCGGCCAACTATCCCAGAAGTCATCTGTAATTCTCCACATGTTCGCATATTTTTCATAGTGCCATGCTTTATTTATAAGAGCTGGCCCCGGCGACAAGCTTAAAACTATTGGACGTCCGCAATTTTGTATAGCATTATAAAGCATCTCAATTTCTTTTTCAGCAGATTTCATGTCAAGTCTGCATATATCATCACACTTTATAAAGTCTACTCCCCATTGGGCATATAAATTAAATATGGAGTTGTAATACTCCTGAGCTCCTTGTTTATTAACCTCTAATCCATACATATCAGGATTCCACATACAAATGGAATATGGGTCAGAAATCTCATTCGCTGTTCTATCAGTTCCGAAAACCCTCATGTGATTGTGGGCTGCTATTCTGGGAATACCTCGCATAATGTGAATCCCAAACTTTAGCCCAAGGCTATGAACATAGTCAGCCAGAGGCTTAAAACCCCTACCGTTAACAGAGGACGGAAAACGCTCCGGACATGGAAGAAGTCTGGAGTATTCATCAATTTCCACTCTACCGAAGGGTACATATTGAAATTCGTCTCTTTTCAAACCTGCCTCATGGCTATACCAGGATATATCAACAACTATATATTCCCATCCGAATTCCTTTAGGTTTGCAGCCATAAAATCCGCATTTTGCTTAACCTGTTCCTCATTGACTGTAGTATCATAGTAATCATAACTGTTCCAACCCATGGGTGGCGTAACAGCAAACTTATTTTTATTCACAATTTATTCTCCATAAGTAAAATTTTGATATGTATTCTTTGATTTAATCTCTATATAAAGTATTATATAATTAGGCTTTTTCACCAACAAGAGTAGTTATCTGCAGAGAGGGGTAATTTTTTGATGTCATGGAAATTAGGCAATTTTGGTTTTTTTGGTTCAGACATTATTGGCGAACAATCATTAAGTATAAAAGATTTAGGATTGGAATCAAGACAAAAAGAAAACTATATTTATGATAATTCAATAAGAGACTACCATGGCTACCTTTTTCAATACACCTTAGACGGGTATGGGATATATGAAAACCGGAATACCCGGTACAAACTGACAAAGGGTAAGGCTTTTTTAATATCCTTTCCGGAGGAAAGCAAATACTATCTTTCTCAAGCAGAGGATGATCCTGAATATAGTTGGACATTCTTTTATATACACTTTTCGGGTCCTGCCGTGGCACCGTTTTTTAATCGTATCCGTGAACTAACCGGTTCCGTACTGGAATTAGAAATAGACAGTTTACCCATCAGTTACTTTTTTGAATTATATAATAACCTTCAAAGTCAAAGACCGGTAGGCCACTATATGGGTAGTGAATGGCTCTATCGTTTTCTAATTGCTTTACTGCGAAACGTAGAATTTCCACCTACCGGAAAATCAAGCCCCCACGTAGCTGCCGCAATAGAATGGATAAATAGAAACTACTCAAAGCAAATAAATCTTGAGGAAATGTGCCCGGAGATTGGTGTTACCTATTCCCATCTCACAAGACAATTCTGTAAAGAACAAGGAATTTCTCCTGTACAATATTTAACCAAAATTCGCCTGGAACACGGGATGCAGCTCCTTTTGAATACCAATCTGTCTATTCAGAAAATTGCAGAGGAATGTGGCTTCTCTTGTGCCAATTATTTTACTAAGGTATATAAAAAAGCAATTCATATAACACCTGTTGAATACCGGAATCAACATAAGCTTACCGGGATATAAATTTCTTGCAAAATTCTCACATAATGGATATAATCTTTTTAGGGAAAATTAAATAGTTGCCGTGATTACTAAGTGGTGCAAACACTTAGTAACTCATGCAGGTGTTACGAGCACCCACACGTATGGACGAAAGTCCACCACAGCAACCAGTTTTTATTATACTTGGTTTTGTTTCTTTTTGCAATCAAACAAGTGCGTGTAGGGTCACACCTATCCGCACTTTTTAATTTTCCCTCCATTTTTTCTTTGGAGGGAAAATATATGTTTAATAAAAATAACGATATTTTTAAGAGCAGGGAAAGTTTCATTTTATCTTGTATGGATAGGAGAATTGATGAGTTGAGCGACGAGTTCAGCAATTCCGCTGATTGTTTGGAGATTTATAATAAGTATCAAGACATCTTAAAGAAGCTGGCAAATTTATTGCCTTCTGAAACCTTTGCACTGGTTCTGGAGCTTGATAGCATAAATGGGAAACTTTCTTCCGACAATCAAGCTTTCTTCTATAAGCAAGGATTCTTTGATTGCCGGACGGTTTCTAAGTTTTTGAATAAATAAAAGAAGCTAAATTCTATTTATAAACCGGTATCCAGATTTCTACTATAAATTTATTATCGCCCACTTTATAGTACATTTCAAATTCAGGGGCATCTGCATGTTGATAACCTGATGAGGGAAACCATTCCGGGTATATGCGTTCCCATATTGCCTGTACCTTTTCTGAAGTTTTGTCCTCGGTATGCTCTTCTGTCGGGAAAATGGCCCAAGTCAGCTTTGGTATGTCCAGTTCTACAAAGCCTTCAGGAATACCTTTTTGCGGAGTTTTTTGACATAACATATAATGATACGTCCCATCATCCTGATGCCCGTACATTGCAGCATTCAGCAACATATCAGGATTCCTGCAGTCAGCAGCTTTTAAAATACGTTCCATAGTCCCGTCTTTAATTGATTTAAGCCAGAATGAAGGTATTTTCTCATAACATTTCCCATCTACCTTACTTACAATTGTATCAACACCAAATACTGAAAAACTTTCCTTCTCTTCAATTCTGTAATTCATCTCCATATCTCCTTTAATCGAAATATGGAAGGATATGCGTGGATAGGCTTTTAGCTGTATGCCCATATCACGCGCTGATGTGGGCGTAACACCATGTAGATTTTGAAATGCACGGGTAAATGCGTCGGGGGACTCATATCCGTATTTGAACGCAAGGTCGATTACCTTTACACCTCTGTTCTGAAGTTCAAACGCTGCGAGAGTTAGCCGTCTGCGTCTGATGTATTCAGACAACGGTACATCTGTAATGAACGAAAACATACGTTGAAAATGATAGGTTGAACAACATGCCTTTATTGCAGCTTCGTCAAAATCAATCTCTCCCGTTAAGTTATCTTCTACATAGCAAATTGCTTCATTCATCTTATCAAGCCAGTTCATACGCATAACCTCCCTTCAATAATCAGTCTAACATGGACAGAATTATATATCCCGTCAATTCATGCACTATATTGCAGGGTATCCCTCCCCCTAACTCCCCTACGCTACTTACACTTTTTATTTTACCGGCATATGTAAAACTACTTCTGTATCCATTTCAAGTTCAGGTTTATTAAGCTTATATTCTTCAAAAAACCAATAGTCTCCCAAGTCAAATTCCGTACTTTTGGATAACCATTTAAGAAACTCGCCCCATGTCCAACCGTTATAACTGTATTTTGCTTTCATTATGGCATAGTAACCGCCTTTAAACTCTTCCAGCTTAATATCCGGATTATCAGCTCTAAATTCTTTATCGACTGTAACATGGATTTTATAGAAAAAATCTTTATGACCTATTCTCTCATGGTTGTAGTAAGCAAAAAACCTGTGTGTCTTGCTGTCATTAAAGAAGCCTTGGGAATCTGCCCATTTAAAAAAGAAAGCACGTGCTTTTTCAGCTGCATCTTTTCCGGTTGCAGTATATGTAGCCGTCAACATAGGTTCTATGTAATCAAATGTTTTGGTTATGTCATACTCACTGGATTTCACAGCTATAGGCATATATAAGTCTATTCCACCGATATGGGTGGCATTATCATCAAAGCCCAAGTGCTCTTCCAACCACTGGTGTCCGCCATAAACATATTTGCTGTCCGAAAGCCAGTTTTTAAAGCGGTTCCACGCCTTGACGATTTCATCCCCTATATTACCATCCTGTCCTCGCTTAACGTTTGTAACAGCGTAAAGTCCTCCGTCTAGAACTTTTTCCTTTACAAGGTCATCCTTTATAACTATATTATCTGCAACAGTGACGCACACTTCGTACCCGTATTCTACTTCATCGGGAGATGACGGATTCGGGTTATTGTATCCGAAAATACGTAAATTCTGTTCATTTACATTCAGACTATTCTTATTAAGCCATTCTGCCATTACAGCAAAAGCATGGTGCTCAGGTTGTTTTCCATAATAGCAAAAATATGCTACACGAGTTGGCTTCAGTTCTTTCAAAACCTTTATGTCAGGATAATTCTCAATAAGTTCTTTGTCCTGAATATCAAAATACTTTTCCATAATATCAATCCTCTCAAAGTTGTACAAGTTTTTCTGTTTCCTATAATCACTTGGCAGAAATCCCGTTACACGTTTGAAAGCTCTTGAAAAGCTGTCTCCGCTTTCAAAATCAAACTTTATTGCAATATCAATTAAACAAGTATTGCTACTTTGTAGCTCAAAAGCCGCCAGGCTAATCCTGCGAAGCCTGATATATTCTTTTACCGAATAGCCGGTTAGTGCAAAAAACATTCTATAAAAGTTTGACATAGACATATATGCTTTTTGTGCTGCAAAGTCCAGGTTAATCTTGTTTTCAAGATTGTCTTCAATGTAATCAATGGATTTCTGAATTCTTTCATAGTAGTTCATCAAAGAAGCGCTCCTTTAGTCTCTTAAGATGAGAATATAATAGCATACCGGAATTGCAGCTGTCCGACTTTTTTTCCAAAAATATCGCCTTACATATGCATTAATTTGGAAATTTGGTACAATGAGTTCAGGAGGATGATCTATGAAAAAATTATTAATTACGATTATGCTAGTCCTACTTACTGCATGTTCAAATACAAATCCTGCTCAAACCACTAAAAGCACTGTCTCAGTACCAACACAGGCATCCGGCATACCTTCTCATACAATCGAAAAACCTGAGAATCTTATTAATTCCAACGGACAAACGGTTCAGCAAAGAATCAGGGTTCCTAAAGGCTTTGAAAGAATAAATGTAGAAAAGAACTCCTTTGGTCAATACCTTAGAGATTTATCCGTAAAGCCCGATGGTACGAAGATAAAGCTTTACAACGGCGAGGTAACGGAAAAAAATGTTCATGTTGCAGTTCTTGATATTGATGTGGGCAATAGAGATTTACAACAATGTGCTGATGCAGTTATCAGATTAAGAGCTGAATATTTGTACAATCAGGGACTTTACAAAAGAATACACTTCAATTTTACAAATGGATTTAACGCTGATTACTGGAAATGGATGAATGGAAACAGAATTGTAGTTAAGGGTAATAACATCTTCTGGGTTAAAAATACAAATTATTCAAAAGAATACAGTAGTTTCAGAAAGTATCTGGATGTAGTTTTTGCATACGCAGGAACCTTATCTCTTTCAAAAGAGATGAAATATGAATCTGTAGAAAACATGCAAATAGGAGACGTATTTTTAAAAGGTGCTACTCCCGGTCACGCTGTTATCGTACTGGATATGGCAGAAAACAAAAAAACAGGAGAAAAGATATTTTTGACAGCACAGAGTTACATGCCTGCACAAAGCATTCATATTCTAAGAAACCCTGAAAATGAAGCTCTAAGTCCTTGGTACTCAACTAATTTTGGTGATACGTTGAAGACACCCGAATGGGATTTTGACCAAAACCAGCTCATGAGGTTTCAAAATTAAAATTGCCAATTCTAATCAGGCTTATTTGAAATCCTGAAAAAAATTGGCAATACTTTTAATATTTTATTCTTCCTCGTCTTCCTGTTCCCAACTGTGGTAAACATTTGACACGTCGTCAAGGTCTTCCAATGCTTCTATCAGCTTGTCCATAAACTTAATCTGTTCAGGTTCTGTAAGCTTTGTAGTAGTAGTTGGTATCATTGAAACCTCTGCTTCAATAAATTCGTAGCCCTTTGCTTCAAGTGCCTCACGAACAGCTGAAAAATCAGCAGGATCAGTTACTATTTCGTAGCAGTTATCATCTGAATCAAAATCTTCTGCTCCGGCATCCAATGCTTCCATCATCAAGGTTTCTTCGTTAACCTTGTCATCCTTTTCAATAACTATAACACCTTTTTTGTTAAACATGAAGGAAACGCAGCCACTTTGTCCAAGGTTTCCGCCGAATTTATCAAAATAATGCCTCAGGTCGCCGGCTGTTCTGTTTCTGTTGTCTGTTGTACATTCGCATATAACAGCAACTCCGCCCGGGCCGTAGCCTTCGTAGGTTATTTCTTCATAGTTGGAACCATCGGCTTCACCCGATGCCTTTTTAATACTTCTTTGAATATTATCATTAGGCATATTATTTGCTTTACATTTAGCGATAATATCCTTTAATTTAGAATTTGCATTTGGGTCAGCTCCTCCCATTCTTACAGCTATCTGGATTTCTCTTCCCAGCTTAGTAAAAATCTTGGCTCTGACAGCATCTGCTGCACCTTTTTGGCGTTTAATATTCGCCCATTTTGAATGCCCTGACATGTTTACCTCCTAATAAATCCTATTTATATTCTTTTAAAAGCTAAAGCTTTATTTTACAATTAAAATCCATTATAAATTATAATAGTTATTTGTTAAATAATCAACCTTCCATCACTGCCTAATGTAATGTAAGTTTTTTCACCAAGGTCAAGGATAGCTCTTCCATTGGAAACCTCTACAATATCCTTCATGAGTTTTTCTTCATTTCCAACCTCTATAAGAACACAAAGTTCAACATCCTGCTCATATCTGATGTCTTTTATAATATTATTATTTGAAATAAGCATATTCTGAAGCCGTCCGAAAATAGTGTATTCTATTATAATATTCAGGTTATAACACAGCTTACGGGTAACTATTTCAGCTGCCTCAAGACCCAAGGAGGCACTCTTGCTGTATGCTCGTATAAGCCCGGAGGCCCCAAGCAATGTTCCACCGAAATAGCGGGTCACTACCACCACAGCGTCCTGCAAGCCCATACGTTTTATTACTTCCAGCGTCGGTACACCGGCTGTCCCCGAAGGCTCACCGTCGTCGCTGTATCTCTGGATCAAGGTTTCGTTGTTTATACTGTAGGCATATACATTATGAGTTGCATTCCAGTACTTTGACCTGATTGCCTCGATAAACTCCAGTGCTTCTTCTTCACATGTTACAGGACGAACATTAGCAATAAATCTGGACTTTTTTTCTTCAAACTCCGCTTCAGCGTTATTTAAAATTGTTTTGTATTCAGGTAACAAATTAACCTCCCAAGTAGCTATTAACATCCAATGTTATGTAAACTTATTCTTAGTATATTCTATCCTATATCTAAAAACAGCACCCCCAAAAACCGGGAGTGCTGATACTTACTGCATTATAATACTCTAAACTAACTGCTAAGCCAGCTCTTTATATTTCGCAAAAGACAAATTTATAAGTGCTCTGTCCTGACTGTAAGTAATCTTCTCCAAAGCCTCTTCAATGGAAAAGTATCCGCCTTCACTGAAATTATCTTCTTTATTAACTTCAAAATTATCATTAAGGGATTTCATTACATACCAGGTAATCTTGTTACAAACCGGACGCTGACGTGTTACAGAGAAAAATTCATAGTTGGTATTGCCTGCTGCTAAAATAATTTCGGCATCAATTCCCGTTTCTTCCTTTACCCTATTTTTGGCTACCTCATCGGGATAATCTCCATTTCTGATGACCCCCTTTGGAAGTACCCATTCATCCTTCTCGTTTTTTAAAAGAAACACTTTCTCTCCAGAAAAGACCACTCCACCTGCACAGTTTCTAACAAGCATAATCAAAACCCCTTCCTGATAGAATTTAGTTTTTATTTAGTTGTCTGTTAATATTATAATACTCTAACTGGTGAATTTATACAACCATAAAATCCGCAAGCCTGCTAACTTTTTCCACCTTAACCAGAGCCTTTACCTTTATCCCGCCTTCCTCATATTCCTGATCAATTATCTGTCCGTTTTTGTATATATACGGCATAACCCATCCGTCATTATACGGCACTAGAAGGTTTACCTCCTTCAGCTGATGCATAAAGCCTTCTGTTATTTTTTCCAACAGCTGTTCTATGCCATCTCCGGTAGCAGCCGATATTTCACAAACTGCCGAATAGCCCACAGTACTGATTCTCCTGCCGTCTTTTATCAAGTCTTGCTTGTTAAGTACCAGTATGGTGTTTTTAGTTGAAGCACCCAGTTCTTCAAGAAGCTTTTCTACAACGGATATTTGCATTGAGACGTTCTCATTTGAGGCATCTACCACGTGCAAAAGCATATCTGCGTGAACTGCCTCTTCCAGAGTTGATTTAAAGGCCTCAATCAAGTCATGGGGAAGTTTTCTGATAAACCCAACCGTATCAATGAGTATTGCTTCCCTTCCGTCGCTCATTGTAAGCTGTCTGGCAGATGGATCAAGGGTTGCAAAAAGCTTGTCTTCAACAAGTACCGAAGAACCGCACATCCTGTTCATTAACGTTGATTTTCCGGCGTTGGTGTACCCCACAATTGCTATTACAGGAGTATTATTGCTGGTTCTGTTGCTACGTAAAAACTCTCTTCTCTTCTCCAGCTGTTTCAATTCCTGCTCCAAACCTGTGATTCTCCTGCGTATATGCCTTCTGTCAACCTCCAGCTTTTTTTCACCGGGGCCTCGGGTTCCTATACCTCCTCCAAGCCTTGAAAGCTGGGTTCCCATACCCATAAGCCTCGGAAGTTTGTATTTAAGCTGTGCCAGTTCTACCTGAAGCTTACCTTCTTTTGAAACAGCTCTTTGTGCAAATATATCAAGTATAAGGGTTGTTCTGTCAATTACCCTTACCTTTATCATTTCCTCGATATTTCTTATCTGGGCCCCTGAAAGTTCATCATCAAATATCAGCAGCTGAACATCCCTTGCCTGACACATTAAAGAAAGCTCTTCTATTTTTCCCTTGCCGATGTAATAAGCAGAGTCCTCAGTTTGCTTCTTCTGCAATACCTTGTCTACAACTACCGCCCCTGCTGTTTTTGCCAGCTCCTCAAGTTCCTCCAGGGATTCCCGAGCATCCTTTGAGGTTATATTTTCCAGTCTGCTTTGTGAAGTTTCCAAGCCTACAAGTATTGCAGTCTCTGCCTCTTCTTCGTTTTCATAAATTTCGCTCTTTGCCGAGGCATCCAATTCTTCTATTATTCTGTAGATATAGTTGAGACGAGTATCCCCCATGCTAAATGGCCCATAAATGTCAACGCCTTCCTCATGGTTAATGCAGCCTGTATAAATCTCAGAAGGCTGTCCGTCCACAACACCTATGGCTATCATGGTATCCAGTCTCAGCTTCTGGAGTGTGCTTACGTCTACCTGAGACAACATTCCCCCTCCGCTGGGGTGAGTATGAATACACCTTATTGCAGACAGTCTTGCTGTTCCCCGTCTGCCGTCTACCTGTGGCAAAGTAACTGTTCCACTGTCACCAATGCTGATGTCTGCTACAATACCTCTTCTGTTAATAAGTACGGAAATTTCTCGGTTTATATCTGCTGATATTCTGGAAATAGTCACGGCAAGTTCCTCAGGAACCAAGTCCCTTGAACCGTACTTTTTATCGTATAAATCCTCTAACTCATGAAGAACTTTGTCCTTTATTGATTGTATATTACCATTAACTTTAATAAAATCAGCCTCCTTTATAGAATATAAAAGTCTACTTTGTAATTCCTGTTGAGCCGAATCCTCCGCCTCTGTCACTGCCTATTTCTCTGACGGAATTAACAATGGTAAATTCCATTTTTGGTACAACCTGTAAAACTATCTGCGCAATCCTATCACCTTTTCTTATAATATATGTTCCCTTGCGGTTTTCTTTTTCATCCAACGTAAAAGGTGACTCACTGTTGTCGGGAACATCCATATCCGAGCTGTTGGAAATTATTATTCCCAACTCATCCCGATATCCGCTATCAATTGTACCCGGTGAATTTGGGACTCTTAAAGGTGTTTTGAAGGATATTCCGCTGCGGGGTCTGACTTGAATTTCATAGCCCTCGGGTATTGCCAGTTTTAACCCCGTGGGTACAACAACTGTTTCTCCGGGTGCAATTATGGCACTTTCCGCTGCATAGACATCCATCCCGGCATCCCCCGGATTGGCATATTTGGGCAAAACTGCATCTTTCCTGCACAATTCTATAAATATCTCAACAGACATTCTATTTCCTCCCCATTAGTTATTTCTCATTTGTTTTATGTAAACCATGTTTCCAATACTTATACTCCCTTTTGGAAATGCCCTCTTGTAAAGCCTGATGCTTTAATCCTCTCAATCAATTTTTCCATATTAGATGTTATTTTATCATGTCCAAGCAAACTTCTATATAAGCAACATATATCGTGTATGTCCTTTTCAGTTTCATCAACAAAACTCAACCTTATATGTTCAATCCCGGTTTTGCTTATCTGCTCTGAAAGCTCAGGTGCAAAAAGTACGTTGGAATTAAATATTGTACTGCGGCAGTCAACACAATCGCTTTTAACAAGGAATTCAGCACCCTTTCTGTCACTAAGCTTATAAACACCGTTTTTACAAAGCTTGCCGCACTTCTGAGGTTCACATTTTCCCACGCTTCCGCCTACAGGACAATATTCGCTGGTCATAACCGGGATTTTTCCGTATACCACAAGTTCAGTATCAAAATCCGAAGGATATTTCATTTCAGTTATCTGAGACAGATTAAGTTCACAGGAGAGAGTCCCTCCGGTGAATCCCAGCTCCTTTAACTTATTCAAAGAATAACTGTTTATTATATTAATCGTATAGTCACCGACTATTGGCACATTATTACCCAACTTTCCCCGTATTATATCATAAACAGCGGGGCTTCCGGCCAAAAATCCGTCTACGTCATTAGAAACCTTTTGTAGGCTTTTTTTCAATATTTCCGTGTAATTCCCCCTTATAACGGCGGGGATATACGCATATACTTCCTTACCTGTCTCATGAATACTTTTTGCACGTACCAGACCCTCATTTCCCATTATTTCCGTAAATGGCAGATACACTCTGTCAACGTCCAAGTCTTTAAAGTCCATTCCGCCAGGGTAATCATAAAACATTGCAGATATTTTTTTATCTTTATTTATCATTTGAACATTTCCCGGGAAATATGAAATTGAATTAAATGTTCTTTTATCTAAGTTAGCTGATTCCTTTTTAAAGGATAATATTCGTTTCTGTTCCAGTTGTTCACCAGCACTTCTTCTTATGTTGTTAAGCTCACTTATTGGGATGACTGCATCCTCATCGATGTCAAGGTTAATGTCAACTATATCAAAAGGTGTTGAACCCATCTTTTTCAATTGTTCAATGATTCGTTCCTTTGTCAAAGGCTTATTTATAGCCTTTTGAGGAAATTGCTCACCTACTGCCGAAACACTGTTTCCATAAGCATCCTGCAAAGTTAATACCGGTACTTGTCCGTATTTCATGGTGAAGTTTGCTTTTATGGAGGACTTTCTGCTCCCCTTTGAATAGGTTGCTGCAGCCTGCTCCAGCATTTCCTTGTCTGAAGTCTTGTAGACCCTGCTTCCTTTCTGAACATTTCCCTTTATGACTGAAACCCACACAGCATCACCTTTTTGGGCTTTCCTGACCAATCTCTTGTCCTTTACTATTTTTGTTATTATCCCCCCCGGACTTTCCTGAAACTTACTGCCGGACCATATCTCAATTCCGTCACCCATTCCCAGAGTATTTTCAAGCTTTATGAGAACAGAATTTGTGCTTTTATCCTGTGAAACCACATTTCCTAAAGGGGTTCCCCAGTTTTTTGGTTTCTCATACGCCATCATTTCCGGCCCTGTTTTACCTAAAAGGTAACCTTTAGAAAACCCACCCCGATTAAAGCTTTGGAGCAGTTTGTGTCTATCCTCCTGCGATACTTTATGTCTACTCGTTTTACTGTGAGTAATACCTTTTGCCTCATAAATCAAGTCAATATATTTCCTGTAGGTAGCAACTACAGAGGCCACATATTCAGGGCTTTTCATTCGCCCCTCTATCTTTAGTGAGGTTACCCCCGCATCAATAAGTTCAGATAAATGATCTATATAACATATATCTTTTGGGCTGATAAGATATCCACTGCCAATGTCACTGCCATCCCTCTTTATGGAATATGGCATTCTGCATGGTTGGGCGCATTTCCCCCTGTTTCCGCTTCTTCCTCCTATCATACTGCTCATATAGCATTGTCCTGAAACACATATGCACAAAGCGCCGTGGACAAAAGCCTCAATTTCAAGAGGAGTTTGTCCGCAAATCTTTTTTATTTCTTCAAGATTCAGCTCCCTTGCAAGTACTATTCTGTCAAATCCAAGTGTTTCAAGGGCTTTTATGCCTTCCATGCTGTATATTGTCATCTGTGTACTGGCATGTAATGTAATTCCTGGTATCAGTTTTTTCAAATTGACTGCAAGACCCATATCTTGTACTATAAAGGCATCTACACCCATTTCGTATGCCTTTGCGGCATATTCTACAGCCTCCTGCATTTCCGAATCCAAAACCAAAGTATTCATAGTTAAAAAAATGCCGGCATCTCTGGTATGAGCGTAGTCCAATGCCCTCTCCAACTGTTCCTCATCAAAATTTCCCGCAAATTGTCTGGCATTAAGCAGTTTTCCTCCAAGGTAAACTGCATCCGCCCCATTTTCTATTGCAGCCAAAAAGGCATCATATGTCCCTGCCGGTGCCAATAGTTCTATTTTTTTAGCCAAACTGCTACCTCCAAATATCCATATAAGTTACTGCATTTCACTGTCCATTTTTTGAAAACAATTCAAGCACAAAGGGCATAATGTCTGTCAGTGAATGAACCTCTGTCTTTACGTTTTCTGCTTTTTTTCCCAGTACTACCACAGGTACCTTGTTCATGGTATGGGTATGAACACTCATATCCTCAATATTTCCATGGTCGCTGGTTATAATAAGCACATCCTCTTCAAAATCCATCTGTTTTATCAATTCGTCAAAAAAACTGTCCAGTCTTTCTATTAATTTTACCGCTTCATCAAAATCCGCTTTATGGCCTTGTATATCAGTTAAAAAATGCTCGTACAATGTAAAATCATAATTTTGGCTAAGTCTGTATAGGTTCTGTGCTGCCCTTTGTGGAGTGATGGTATTAACCCTGTATCCGGACTCCTTTAGTATATCTCCTGTAATATCATGGTATACTCCGTTTTCACTTATGAATTCATTTACTGTCCTGAACTCAATTCCGGCTGCCATGCTCATGACAGATGTTACCGAAGGTCTGTGTTTCCTGTCCTTTACGTTCAGCATGTTTTCCAGATACTCATCCCTGTAAACATTTGAACTGGTGACTTTATAGCCCCTTTTTATAAGCTCGCTGAATATATTTGATTTATATATAACCTTTTTAAGAGAAATGGTGGGTTGTCCGCTTAAATGCCTGTTAAGTACCTTAGGGGCATTTACTCCGGTAAATATGGTTGTCTGACCCGTGGCACTTTGGGGAAGACCTTCCACACCCATTGAAGCATCAGCCTGAAATCTGGCATTATCTATAAGTCTGGCAAGTACCTGTTGTTCAGTAGCATACACAGGATTTGCCGTCCTATCTTTTTCACCTATTCCCACTCCGTCTAAAAATGTAAAAATTACTTTCATGTCATTCTCCTTAAAGAATTATTTTCATATATATTATATAATTCTTTGTAACACATTACCCTTCCTGCTCAAAAGGGATTTTAACATTAAAATAGCCAGAGAAATTAATATTTCCTCCGGCCTGCAATTAGTTAAAATTTTTTTACATGTCATATCCTGCAAGGCTTTTCTGAGCGATTACCCGGTTATCCCTGCTTATAGAGTTTCTTACCTCTCCAAGTTCAGCCTCTCTCTTTGCCAATTCAACCTGCAAAGATGTGTTTTTGGCGGCCAACTCTTCATTTTGCTCTCTCAGTTGTTCAACTTCACTCTTAAGTTTTTCCATTTCACTGACAAGCTCGTCTTTCTCTTTTTCAAGGGAAAGCTCCCTAGCCTTAGATTTGAAATAATCGTCACCTACGTTAATTGCCGTAAGCACCGCAGCCAAAGACGTGCTAAAGCTGCTGTTTCGCAGCATTATCTCGTTCATCTTCTTATCAATATAAAGGCCAACCTTGTGTATGTATTCGTCAGGTTCACTTCCAACCAGAGTATAATCCTTGCCGGCTATACGTATAACAACTTTGTTTTTTGCAGTCAAGGTATATCAGCTCCTTCAAATTGCTAACCACACCCCTAATTATACTATATAGCACCATAATTCGGCAAATAAATTCTTATGGAAAGTTGAAACATTGTTGAATATATGTATTAAATTTCCATTATTTTTTTATTTAACCCTTTACAAATGCCGCAAATGCCTTATCAGCTTTACCAATATGTTGTATAAGCCAATCAACCACCTGCTTGTTTATTGTCGAAATAAAAAGTGGACTGGCACCTTCCTGTTCAAACTGCTCCTTTAGTTTTTCAAAATTTTTAAGAAAATTATCATGTATTTTTCTGTGGGCATCTCTTTCAGGATAGTTGTACTTTTTGTGCATTTCCTGCTCATCAGTAAAATGAACTATTGTATAGTCCTCAAGAAACTTAATGGTGTTGACAACTTCCTCTTTTCCTTTTCCCTGTATACATGCTGTAAAAAGCTTATCAATAGCTTCAAAAAGTTTTTTGTGCTGGTCATCTATTTCAGTTATTCCTATAGCAAGGCTGTCTCTCCATTTTATAGCCATTTTCCTGCCTCCAATATTTTCAAAATTTATATGTCTAATATATACCCTGCTAAAATGGTTTAAAACAATTATAATTATTTCATTTTTGATATTTTACCGGTTCTGGGATCAAGCATTACAATCCAGTATCCAAAGGCTCCGTATTTGGGTCTGAAGCCTTCTATTTGTACCCAACTGCCAACACTATTAAAAGGATTATCATCTATATTATAAACGCCGGGAATGCCGCATATAAGCTTTTCCCTGCCAGGCTGTCTGTTATTCTTAATTCCTAGGATAATATACCTGTACTTATAATGTGCAAGCATTACCTTGGGATTAAACAAAAGATATGTCTTAATGTTATTCCTGAAAAGAATATTGTTAAGAAAGCCGGGGCTGTTGATTTTCCACCATCTAAAGCTCCTATTCCTTGTTCTGAAAGGGTTATATTCCTCAAAGCTATTATCAAGCTCCTGTTTCAAAAGCTGCATATTGAATGAACGTTCCCTGTCTTCTCCCTGCAGTTCTCCTTCCTCGGATTCTTCTATCTTAATAGATGAAATATCGTTAAAATCCTCCTGAATCCTTTTCCATACATTCTGAGCTTCCTCTGATTCCTTTAATTCCTCCGATTCTTCTGATTCGGGTTCCTTGGGTTCCTCTGTTTCCCTCGCTTCTTCTTCGTAAGAATTTTGATATACGCTTGACAAGCTCCCCCGGAATTTACTTGACAGGTCAGGTATAGAAGAATCCTTTTCGGACAGATTGTTTTCCTCTGCTTCTTTATTTGTTTCAAAGTCCTCCCTTTCCTGCTCCGCACTTTCGGATTCAGGTGTTTCAGGGTAGTTTTCACTTCCCTCTTCCTCAATAACGGTCCACGGCTGTATATTCATTACCTCTGTTTCATCCGTTACCTCATCTTGTTCTGTCAGGGCAATCTCAGTTTCAGGTTCTTCGGGTATTGCCTGATGTATAGCTGTATCCTCTGCAATGGGCTCAGGTGTTTTATCGGGTTTTGTCTCAAAAGGCTGTTCCAGCAATTTTTCAAATTGCTCTTTCCACACCTGCTCCCCTTTTGTATATGCCACTAAAGGGCACTTAACGGTCCCTGAGGCTTTATTATCAGTACTACGGCATATTACTGCAAATATATTTATATCCTGCACATTAAGCTTATTTGAACCTATCTCTTCCGAAGGGAAATTTGTTTTCATATCAATTCTTCCGTTAGTAGGCTGTATCCGGCATATATCAGTATAGGTCAGCATTTCAACGTCTTTATGTATACCGTATAAATTATATAGTGAATCTTTATTATCGGATAAATTATTCAGAGAAAGCTGAAAACGGGTATTATCACCGTTGATTTCAACTTTTATAAATCCGCCGGGGTTTTCCCAATTATTATCCATTGCCTTAAATATATGAAACTGTCTTTCATATGCATTTCCCATTGCAGATTTCTCCTTTTTTAAGCAAATTACTCCTAACAGTAAAAATATATGATATAAATAAAAAAATAAGACTATCTTTTTTGATAGCCTTATTAATCCGTCTTTTATTATTTTAGAATCAGGTTTGAAAGCTGTGCAAACTGTGCGACCGTTAAAACTTCTCCTCTGATATTTTCATTTAGTCCCATTTGTTCAAGTATTTGTTTAATCTGCTCCTTGCTTTTATTAAAAAATCCCGAATTGGCTAATGCATTCACAAGGGTCTTCCTTCTTTGCCCGAAGGAGGCCTTTACTATTTTGAAATAAAGGTTGCGGTCAGCAACTTCTACAGGAGGCTCACTTAATATATCCAGTCCTATTATTGTTGAATGTACCTCCGGTTGGGGAATAAAACAGTGTGGAGGAACATCGAATATTATTTTAGGGTTTGAGTAAAACTGGACTGCTACCGAAAGAGCTCCGTAATCCTTGGTACCGGGGCCTGAAACCATTCTTTCGGCAACTTCCTTCTGTACCATGAAAACCATCTTATCAACGCCTTTTACTTCTTCCAGAAAACGCATAATTATTGGTGTAGTAATGTAATATGGCAGGTTTGCAACAACCTTTACGCTTTTTGCATTGTATAATTCTCTGTACTCCTTTATAATTGCATCAATATCCGCTTTCATTATATCTTGGTTGATTATGCTGACGTTTGAATAATCGCTTAAGTTATCATTTAAGGCAGGAATGAGCCTTTTGTCTATCTCTATTGCAGCTACCCCGGCAGACCTTGCTGCCAGCTCACGGGTCATGCTTCCCACACCCGGCCCTATTTCTATTGCAAGTGTATCTTTATCCATATCAGATGCATCAACTATTCTTTGCACCACACTGAAGTCAGTAAGAAAGTTCTGGCCCAAGGCCTTTGTAAGCTTTAACCCGTGTTTTTTTATTATCTCAGACGTATTGTTTTTAATCATAGGTACTCCTTAACCTTTTAAATTAACACATTGTCAAATATTATAACACAATAGCATCAAATAATATATTCGACTTTTCAAAGAGAAATTATTACGAGATTCATAGAAAAAGAGCCAATCCAATAAACTTGGATCAGCTCTAACAGTCCCTTTAATACTTTTTATTTTGTTTACATACTTTAAAGTAAAATGCCCTATTTCAGTATATAAACTTTTACTTTCTTTACACCCCAGGCATCAACTTGACTGCCTGATTCAAGATAAACATCAATTTTGTTGCCTTTTATTGCTCCTCCTGTATCTGCCGCAACCGCATATCCATAATCGGCTGCCTTCCCGGGAACCTCTATATATACTCTTGTTCCCAAGGGTATTACACTGGGGTCTACTGCTATTATACCCCTTTTTACTCTAGCACCTGTAGCTGTAATACCAAACCCGGGTTCTCCGGGCCTTTTACCTGTGTCTGTAAAAGAAGCGGTATACGAGGTTGCCCTCATATTCATCACCTTTGAAAATCTTATTGTTTCGCCTCTAGATGTCTCGTAGTTTAAAACCGTACCAACTTCAACAATGCAATTTAAAGGATTTTTAGATATAAAATCCTTTACAAGCTGTTTAGCGGTCTGCTTTCCATCCTCAAAAACTACCTTGTATAACTTTTCTCTGACGCCTTCTTTTCCTTGTCTGACTGTATTTCGTACTCCCTTATCTAATCGGTTGCTATCTTTTGTAATGGTTTTAAATGGAATAGACGATGTCTCCGTGATTGTTTTCTCCTCTACACGGACAATTGATATATTCATATTTGATACGATTTTGTCTCCTAATTGAGACCCTACAAATCTGTCATCCGAATCTACACTGATATTATTATCTTTTAAAACTTCACTAACCGTATCCTTATATGTTTTTACGTCCAGCTCTTTCCCATCAACCTTAATTGAAACAGGTACCGCTCTTTTTATATTTATGACATTCTGATGAATCTTTGTGAGCTTCGCGTCAAACGGCATACTAACGTAATCTGCTTTGTCAACTTTGATGCCTGTCTGCTCCAATACCTCTTTCACTGTTACTTTCATTGTCTTTATTGCAGTGGTATGCCCATTATCGTTGATTACAACGTGCCTATTGAGTCCGTTAAAAACTGCGAACCCCGCTGTAACGGATATAACAACGACAATACATATTATTGCAACATCCAATGATCTGATTTTTAGTTTAGAAAAATACCTTTTAATATTCTTCGCAATCGGTATCATAAATCCAACCTCCTGTTAGAAATATTCAAAGGGACTGTGAATATTTTATTCCATACCCATTTTTTTGTCAAATTTATTACCTATTTATGGAAATAGATCTGAGCAAATTCATCCCTTGTAATAAATTATTAACTAGATGTTAGTATACTATTCAGTAAGGAGATTTATGTTCACTTTTAACAACCAAATTGCTGAAGACCGCTATTAAAGAGGGTTTTAAAAAGGAAATATTTACAGGACTACGGCTTATCTGATACCTCCAGTATAAGCCATTCTTTAGATTGTGTATTGAATTCTACCGTTATATACTTTTCATTATCACCGCTTTTATAAAGCTTTTGAGCCTGGAGCGGTTCAGGCTTTTCTACCTCTGCAATTACCCTGAATTGAAGTTTTCCCAGATGCTCCTGATCAGTCAATCCGGTAAAAATCTGTAATGATTTAAGGTGAATAGACTTAATTTCCTCCTGATATGTTTTGCTGAAATTAGCAGGATTTTTTATAACCTCATCCTGTGAATTCTTGCTTACCAATGCACTTGCTACTTTGTAGTTCTTTGTGTTAATTGTCTCAAACCAATTTTTTACAAGCTCATTTATGGGCGCAGTATTCATATTTTTCTTGAATTGAATAATTAAATCGGCGTAATTGCTTATTTGAGCCTTTATATCTGTATTTTCAAGGGAAACACGATTAAATTCCTCCCTGAGGTCTGAAACAACAGAATTCAGAGATTCAACTTTTTCTGTCAATTCCTTGTTCTTTTTATCAAGAGTATTGTTTTTTTCTCCGAGAGTATCTATTGTAAAGTTTTTAGCCTCTCTTAAATCCTGAAAGTTTTCAAGCTGCTTCTCTCTATCCCAAAGCAGATAATTAAACGATATAAGTAAAGCTATGAGAAATAGAAATACAATAATAATAATAAATCTTTTCATAATTTTTTCTCCTTAAATATTAAATTAACATTAAGGGCTTTTATTCTATTATTCTATATTATTTTGAAAACCTTTTTCGCATTAATGAGTGTAGTTTCAGCTACTTCATCCATGCCTACACCTTTAATTTCAGCGATTTTTTCTACTATGTGAACCAAATATCCGGAATTATTGCGTTTGCCCCTGTAAGGTTCCGGTGTAAGGTATGGACAGTCTGTTTCAACAACAAGTTTGTCCAGCGGGACAGCTTCAACAACCTCTTTTATTCTTCTGGAATTCTTAAAGGTTACCGCTCCTCCAACCGCAATATATAAATTGTGTTTTAGCATATCCAACGCCATTTCCCTGCTTCCGGAAAAGCAATGGAATATGCCTCCCACCTGCTGTGCATCTGTTTTTTTGATAATGTTCACAGTGTCTTCGTGTGCATCCCTGTCATGAATTATTATAGGCAGTTGAAGTTCCTTTGCCAGCTCAATCTGTCTCTCAAACCAATACCTTTGGATATCTCTTGGTGAATTATCGTAATAATAATCAAGTCCAATCTCTCCGATTGCGACAACTTTACTGTTTTGGGCTAATTTTTTTATCTTTTCAATTACTTCCTCATTCATCTCTTCCGCATAGTGAGGATGTATACCCAAAGCAGCATATACAAAGTCATATTTGCCGGAAAGCTCTATAGAAGCATCAAGAGAATTAATATCGGCCGAAGCATTGAGGATATATGCTATCCCATTGCTGTGAAGTTCCTGAAGAAGACTGTCCCTGTCCTCATCAAATTTATCATCATCATAATGTGCATGTGTATCAAATATCAAAACTATCACCTGCTCTAATTTTTATTAAGATTGCTGTCAATTTGAATCTTTTCCTGCAAACATGGTATAATTTACCCGGTGCATTTAAGACGAAAATTGTATATTGCTACTGATACTACTATACATATTTGTATAAAATTTTTCAAGCACCATGATTAGAATACAACTGTTTAAACAATAAGGCATATGGTAAAAATCTAGTCTGGAATATTTTATTTAGGGGATAAATTATGAGAAACATCATAGGCTCTATGCGTTTCATAAACAGATACGTTAAAAGAATAAATCCCATCGTCGAGAAAAAGTCCGAAGAGTATTACAATTATACCGGGCGTATAGTAAAATACAATATCAAAAAAAATGCTGTGGAAGCCTTGAAACAAAGTAGTCTTGATATGGCTGTTTCATCGGTTTGCACTTTTTGGCCGGGTGTTAATGTCAATCTTGCTTCAGAGGTTATTTTTTCGTTTATGGCTGTTGTACGCTACCTGAATAAAATCTGTGAAAATTCATCTGTTGTAACTGAGGCTTTTATCAGAGTAGTGTTTTCTTCATTAAAAGATGCTGCAAATATACGTAATGAATCCTTTGAGAAATATTTTACCTTTTTCCCTTCAAAGGATGATAATGGCTATCTAAGTATTCTTGTTGAAAAGTGCCGTCAAAAAATTCAGCTTCTGCCTTCATATGATGTTGTCAGAGACTCTATATCTGCATATCTTGCATTGTACATAGACCTTCAGGTAACAAAATACTCCTCCAACGACAATGAAAAGGAAGTAAACCTGATTAGATGGAGTACGGCACACGGTCAGAAATATCCCGACCTGACCAACTGGGAATTCTGTATGTGTATAGATTCTGGACTTGATATACTGCTTCTTCTGTCCCTTGCAACGAATCCCAATTTGTGTGAGGAGGATGCCGAAAACATTAACACCGCATTCTTCCCATGGATAAGCTGTATACATAAGATTTTGGAATGCTACCTCAAATATAATGACGATCTTTCTTCCGGTAGCCTAAACTATGTTTTTTATTACGGGAGTCTCAAAGAATACGAGGATAGAATTAAATTCTTTACCGACAAAGCTCTGTCTGTCAGAACCGGGTACAGAAGCAATATAAAATCGGTGCTCAAAATTCTTTTGAGCTTGTTTATCACTGACCCCAAAGCAAGCGAAGGTATGAACAAAATTACAAGCAAAGGATTGTATAAATCAGGTGGAAAAGGTATGTGGCTATATGCCCTATCCGCTAAAATCCTAAGATTTCTAAATAAGTTCTAGCCGAATATAAATTGGCAGGCCCACACAGATGCAATAACACTTATAATATCAGCCATTATGGCAGCGATAAGGGTATACCTGATATTTTTTATTCCTACCGAACCGTAATAAACCGCCAGAGTATAAAAAATTGTTTCTGTTGACCCCATCATTGTAGCTGCAACCCTTCCGGCATATGAGTCCGGCCCAAAGGATTTGATAATCTCCGTTACAAAGGCAAAGGACGCACTTCCTGATATGGGACGTAGTAATGCCAGCGGTGCAACCTGTGGAGGCATCCCCAGTAAATCTGTTACAGGCCTCAGCAGAAGTATCAGACTATCCATAGCTCCGGACGCCTTGAAAACTCCTACTGCAACCAAAAGTCCTACCAGTGAGGGAATTATTTTTATTATTGTGTCTATTCCGTCCTTTGCACCTTCTACAAATACATCATAAGCTTTTACTTTTCTTAATACTGCCACCCCAAGTATTACTACAAATATTGCCGGAACAGCGTAGTCGGACAAGTGCCTAATTAAACCCATATTCCACCGCTTTTCTCTAATTGTCTTTTTTCCATACTGCTGACAGCATCTTTGCCGCTATAATACCCATGATAGTTGCACAGACAGACGCAATCCATATGCAAATGATTATTTCAGCAGGTTTTTTCGAGCCCTCAGAGGTTCTGAGTGCAATTATATTTGCAGGTACCAGTTGAATTGCTGCCGTATTTAGGACCAGAAACATACACATGGCATTGGTAGCTGTTTTTTTATCCTTATTTATACTCTGCAACTCCTTCATAGCCTTTAGCCCTAATGGTGTAGCAGCATTTCCCAAACCAAGAAAATTTGCAACAAGATTCATTACTATAGCTCCTAAAGCCGGATGATCTTTTGGTATTTCGGGAAAAAGGAACCTTAAAACCGGCCTTACTGCACGTCCTATTATTCTGATAAGTCCGCTTTTTTCGGCTATTTTCATCAACCCCGTCCAAAGGCACATAACCCCCAACAAGCCTACACATACAGTGATAGCAGTCTGGGCAGAATCCATTGCAGCCTTTGTTACATCATCAAGTCTGCCATTTACTATCCCGAATGCAAACCCTATCATTAACAGCCCAATCCAAATATAATTAAGCATAAATCCCTCTTTTCTGGCCGCTAAATGGAAACAACATTACTCCTAGTTATATATGCTTGGACACATTCTTTTATGAAACAGAATAATAGTTTTTTTTGTCGAATATCTCCCGAACCGATAAATAATTTTCCAGTATTATTTTTCAATCTCTGTAAAAATTAAAACAAACTAAAATTTTAACAATTTCGTAACATTTTAAGTATTTTATCCATTTTTGTTAAAAGCCTTGGAATAACTGGCTTTTAAAGTATTTAAATAACAAAAATAACAAAATACTTGAAAATTTATGAGTTGACGTTTATTGGAATTTATGGTATTATAAATTCGAAGTTTGTCGAAATATGTAGTGCATATGAGGAGGTCAATTTTGATGAAATCTACTGGTATTGTAAGAAAAGTTGATGAGCTGGGAAGAGTTGTTCTTCCAATCGAGCTCCGCAGAACATTGGACATCGCAGAAAAGGATGCTTTAGAAATCTACGTTGATGAGGCAACCATTATATTGAAGAAATATGAGCCTGCATGTATCTTCTGTGGTAATGCCAAGGATGTAATCGTATACAAGGGTAAGAATATCTGCCCTGAGTGTATGAAAGAACTAAAGAAGTAATAACTTATTATTACAAAAAAACAAAAGTAGAAAGAACCCGTGAAAGTTTTCACAGGTTCTTTTTATTTTTTCATTACGGCATTATATACGTCTCTTTTATTTAAGCCCCTGTCCTCAGCGGCTTTTTTTATGGCATCCTTTTTTGTAAGTCCCTCTTCAATGTATCTGTTTACATGGTCTTCTATACTGATTTCAGAGTATTTGTCACGTTCCTGCTCAGCAAGCAACTCTTCATCCTGTCCCTCAATTATGACAACAAACTCACCTTTTGGAGCTTCTTCCTGAAACCGTTCCATTGCTTCCAATAAGCTGCATCTTATGACCTCTTCAAATCTTTTGGTAAGCTCTCTTGCAAGGGCTATCCTTCTGTCCCCCCAAGCATTATACATATCTTTTAATGTATATGGCAGTTTATGAGGAGCTTCATAAAATATAATTGTCCTTGTTTCATTTTTCAACTGTTGAAGTCTTTCCTGTCTAGACCGCTTATTCATGGGAAGAAAGCCTTCAAATACAAATCTTCCGGCAGGCAGCCCGGATATAACCAGCCCTGTAACCGCTGCAACCGGCCCGGGAATCATTGTGACTTCAACTTTGTTTTCTATTGCAAGCTTAACTAAATCCTCTCCGGGGTCCGATATTCCCGGGCTTCCCGCATCAGATACCAGAGCAATGTTTTTGCCAAGAAGCAGCTGTTCTATCAGATAGTTGCCCTTTACTACCTTGTTATGCTCATAATAGCTAACAAGAGGTTTTTTTATCTCAAAATGATTTAAAAGCTTGATTGTCTGTCTGGTATCCTCTGCTGCTATAAAGTCAACTTCTTTTAGGGTGTTTATTGCTCTGAAAGTTATATCCTGCAGGTTACCAATAGGTGTTGCTACCAGATAAAGTTTACCCTTTTCGCTCAATTTGTCTTTCCTCTTCTCTTCCATATATTTTATTTATCTCATCCGAGTATGTTCCGTCCGAGTTATATACATATAACGGTTCCATTACCTTAAGTTCAGGGTTGCCCCCTCTGTTTCCCTTAATAAGCAGCATGTTTGGTTTCTTGCCGGGTTTTGGGTGTACCATTCTTAAATATTTTGGCTCAATCCCTTTATTCCTCATACAGCATATTATATCCGCCAGTCTTTCGGGCCTGTGTACCATTGCAAGTTGTCCGCCCGGCACCAGTAATGCCGCAGCCGCACTTACAACATCCTCCAGACTGCATAAAATCTCATGCCGGGAAATTGCCTTGCTGTCTAGGGGATTTACCAGTCCGCAGCCCTTATTGGTGTAAGGAGGATTGGAAACTACAACATCAAAACTGGATCTTCCAAAATACTCCCGGTAAAGTTTTATATCACCCTGTACTATCTCAAGCCTATCCGAAAGTTGATTCATGAGTACACTTCTGGAGGCCATCTCAGCCATTTCTTCCTGAATCTCAAGGCCAACAATCTTGGCTGCCTTTGTTTTCCCCGCCAGAAGTACCGGTATTATCCCTGTTCCCGTTCCTATATCAAGAACTTTGTTGTTTCTCTTAACATCAGCAAAATCAGACAGCAGTACCGCATCCACTCCAAAACAGAATTTTTCTGTATTTTGTATAAGCTTGAGCCCGTTGAGCTGTAGGTCGTCAATACGTTCTTTTTCCTTAATAGTAACCAAAAGTACACCCCTTATGATAGTTTTATCCCCGAAAAAAGGGCCAAATAAAGGATGACCCTTTATCTGACCCTTATTACCCAAAACTTATTTCTGTTGAGGAGCATCAACAGGACATACGTTTGCACATGCGCCACATTCTATACAAGTATCCTCATCAATTACATAAATACTATCTCCAGCAGTTATGCATGATACTGGACACTCTGATTCACATGCCCCACAGCTAATACAAGCATCACTTATTGAATATGCCATTTTTTTAACACCTCCTAAATATTAAGGAAAACAAATATCTTACTATTTGCTTTTCGCTACTATTTTACCATCTATTATACTGATTGACAAACTATTTTGCCATCTCTTTTAATCTTCCAGTTGTTTAAGGGCTTCAAGGTCTATATCATTGTCGTCGCTGGTTGTTGCGTCTTTTATTACTTTGATTTCTCCATCCTTGAAATTATATACTCTCAAATCGGATTCATTACCAATGTCCAGTTTGACTTTAAGAATTTCCTTTAATAATATTACTTCCACAACAGTTCCCTGTCCTTCAGGAGTTTCAACTATAGCACCAACTTTAGGAACTCTGGCAAGAAGATCCTCATATGCCTCCTGTTCATATTTGAGACAGCACATAAGTCTTCCGCAAGTGCCTGAAATTTTGGTTGGATTCAGGGACAAGGACTGTTCCTTTGCCATTTTTATTGAAACAGGCTGGAATTCTCCTAAAAATGAATTACAGCATAGTACTCTTCCGCATATTCCTATTCCACCCATCATCTTCGACTCGTCTCTTACACCAATCTGGCGAAGCTCTATTCTGGTTTTAAAAACTGATGCCAAATCCTTTACAAGCTCTCGGAAATCAACTCTTCCATCTGCTGTAAAATAAAACAAGACCTTGTTGTTGTCGAATGTATATTCTACATCTATAAGCTTCATTTCCAATTTGTGGTCGTTAATTTTTTGCAGGCATATGTTAAATGCATCTTTTTCTTTTCTATCATTTTCCTGAGCATGGGCAACATCTTCTTCGGTTGCTATTCTGATAACCTTTTTCAGCGGAGCAACTATCTCAGACTCGTCCACTTCTCTGTTCGGAACAACAACCAATCCGAATTCTATTCCCCTTGCAGTTTCAACTATGACATTCTGGTTCAGATCTATCACTAATTCGCCGGGATCAAAATAGTATATCTTGCCTGCTTTTTTAAACCTAACTCCTACAACCTTTACCATCTATAAAGTTCCTTTCTATAATACATAAAAAGTTTACGTATTATTTGCCTGTTTAATTTTCATAAGCATAACTTCTATGGCAAGCTGGAAATTGGCATTACTGTCCAAGCCCCTACGGGCATCCCAGACCGCCTGTATGCATTTTAAAACATGTGAAAAAGATAGTCCCACATTCCTAATAATCATATCTTTTTTATCTGAATTTATCAATAGACTTGTATCACCAGTCTCCTTGTAAATTAGTAAATCCCTGAAATACAATAATATTACATGCAGTACATAGTCTACCCTGTCATTATTTCTTTCAAACGTTTCATAAAACTTAAACAAGTCAGCGTCTTCCGCTGATACAAGCTTTGAAGTAAACTCCAGTACTTCTTCCCTTAATTCAAGGTAATGGGGCGATTCTGCAAGCTCCAATGCCGTACCTGCCACACCGTCAGCATATGAAACGATAAATTCCCAGTCAGGTTTTCTAAGCCCATAGCTTGACTCAAGAATTTCCATAACGTCTTCATGGGATAATCTGTTAAATAGTATTCTCTGACATCTGGAACGTATAGTTTGTGCTACTGCCGCCGAAGATTGGACTGTTAATATAAATACTACATATGGAGGCGGCTCTTCCAGAGATTTTAATAGTGCATTTTGGGCCTGAATAGTCATAGCATCAGCATCGTTTATGACAATTACCTTGTATTTGGAATAAAGAGGCCTTATAACAAGTCCTTTTAATATATTTCTTATCTCCTCGACGCTGATGCTTTTATCTTTTTGAATTATTTCGTGAAAATCCGGATTTGAGGCTTCCTTGTATAACTGACATGATTTACATCCCCCGCACGGGAATTGGTCCTCACTGCACATTAGCATTGAGGCAAATTTCAGTGCAGTATCTCTTTTTCCAACTCCATCCGGGCCTTCAAATATATATGCATGACTTACATTATCTTTTTGTACTGCAGCTCTTAATGCGGATAGTATTCTTTGGTGCCCTAACATTTTGCCTCCGTAATGTCATAAAAACAAGTCAAGTATCAATCCCCTGATATCATCAAGTTTTTTAAGTATGCTAATGTTGTCTTGTTGTGATTTAAGTACTTCATTTGTCAGTTCAATAAGTTCTTCATTTATTTTCTTTATAATTGCATAAACCCTGTGCCTACCTCTTCTATCCAGGAAGTTTTTCTTCATAAAATTATGTGAATGTGAAACCGCCTCATCAAGAAATTCGGAAATTAGCTGCTTGTAAACCTTCAATTCCCTGATGTCAGTCTTTTTTCCAAGTTTTTTGCCCTGACTCTCTATTTTATCAGCAAGTACTTTAACCCTCTCTTCATAATTCTTGGTTTCAAGTTTTCTTAGCTGATATGAAAAAGTTGCATCTTTTTCATTTCTTATGGTTCTTTCATCTCTGCCGGACAAAGCTGAAATATTTGTACGGTTATCGGACGAATCCTGTATCTTGATGGGAATCGGAATCACCTTCTTATAGCTTATTTTAAACCTTGTGGAATTTTTCTACGTCAACTACAAAAATTGTAGCTCCGCCTACCGTTACTTCAACGGGATATGGCATAAACATTCCGTTTATACCTCCGGATGAGGCCGGCGTATTTATAACCTGTCTCCTGCTTTTTGATTTCTTTTCAATAATGGCAATTACTTCATCCAGCTTTTCTTCATCTACACCTACAAGTAAAGTGGTATTTCCAGCCTTTAGGAAACCTCCGGATGAACACATTTTAGTAACACTAAAGCCGTTCTTGTTAAGTTCCTCCATTACCCTGTGACCGTCTTCATCATGTACAATAGCAAACACCAGTTTCATCATAATCCCTCCTTAAATATAGTCATAGTCTTTAAAGTATTTCCTTCAGGTATATCTTTATTTGTGAAGATATTTCTTCTATTGATTTTGAAGCATCTATTGTCTTAATCCTGTCGGGATATAATAATGACATTTTCCTGTAACCCTCATATACCCTGATATGAAAGTCCATTTTTTCCTGTTCTATCCTGTCCGCACCCGTGGATTTTATCCTTCTTTCTATTGCCAAACGCGGGTCAATGTCGAGAAAAAATGTAATATCGGGTACTACACCGTCAACTGCGGCTCTATTGACATCTGCCACAGTTTTAAGGTCAACCCCTCTGCCACATCCCTGATATGCATAGCTTGAATCTACAAACCTGTCGCATATAACATATTTACCGCTTTCTAAAGCTGGCCTTATGACCTGAAAAACATGCTGGGCTCTGGCTGCTGCGTAAAGCATCAATTCTGTTAAAGGGGAAATATCTATATTCCTGGGATCAAGTATCAAATTCCTGATCATCTCGCTGATTTCGGTACCTCCGGGCTCTCTGGACAGTACTACGTTAATGCCAGCAGCCTTTAGAAATTCTTCCATCAACTTAATCTGAGTTGTCTTTCCAGACCCGTCAGTTCCCTCAACAGTTATAAACAAACCTTTACGCATTATTTTACCTCCAGCTGTTTTATCATTTGTCTGATACAAAAATTATAACACATTATTTTACAACTTGGACACTATTATTATTACCAACACCATTAACCTTCCCGCCCAATTCAATAATGGATTCTATGTAACGTATCTTCCAACTATCTATCAGTTCTCCGGGGTAAAGAACAGGAATACCCGGAGGATATGGAGTGACTACTCCCGCACATATCCTTCCTAAACAGGATTTTAATTCCTTATGTTCCTTTTGTGTAGCATAGGCTTCATACGGACTTAATGCCGTTAAAGCTTCAAATGGTTTCTGAGCTACCAAACTTCGTATTTTTTCTGCTTGCCTTCCCCACTCATCATTAAAAGACACTTTAGCCAGCTTTGTTAAACTTTCATAAAGCCTATCAAAAGTCCTCTTATTATCAGCTGTTGTTGTAATTAAAACAAAGTTTTCATAATCAGCCATTTCTACCTGGACAGACAACTCTGCTCTCAGCACTGCTTCTGCCTCATATCCGCTTATACCAAGCCCTGATGTATTTAAAACCAGCCTTGTGGGATCCTGTATTGTATTAATACCCAGATACTTGCCTTCTAAAACCTCATAACCATGTATTTCAGCAATCCTGTTTTTAAAAGCATTGATTTCTTCAATCAAATAAAAGAGTCTTTCTTTTCCTTCCGTTTCCATGAGCTCTCTTGCAATATCCAGATACGTCATTATAATATATGAAGGACTTGAAGTTTGGAGCATGGCTAAGTTAAATCTGATTTTTTCAATGTCAATAAGGGAGCCGTTTATATGCATATACGCACCCTGTGTTACAGCCGGAAGTGTTTTGTGAGCACTTTGTATTACAATGTCTGCTTTGTATTGGTTTGCTGAAGGAGGCAGCAGAGGGCTGAATACCAAGTGCGCTCCGTGAGCCTCATCCACTATCAAAGGTTTTCCGTGTGAATGAACTATTTTTACTATAGCGTCAATATCGCTGCATATACCGTAATAATTAGGCCTTGTTATGAGTACGGCTGCTGCTTCAGGGTTCATACAAAGAGCCTTTTCAATACTTTGTGCTGTTATGCCTTCATTTATTCCAAACTTGCTGTTGTATTCGGGATATATAAATACCGGTTCTGCCCCGGACATTATCAGCCCTGACACTACAGATTTGTGTGAATCTCTTCCTATTAATATTTTTTGGCCTCTTGTGCAAACACTCATAATCGCAGCCTGAATCCCGCAGGTTGAGCCATTTACAAGAAAAAAAGTATTATCAGCTCCAAATGCCCTTGCTGCATGCTCCTGAGCCTCTTTTATTATTCCCTCTGGATAATGAAGATTGTCTGTTCCATCAACCTCAGTTACGTCGAGTTTGAGAACGTCCGTGGTAAGTTCCTGTGGAATTCCTTTTGACAACTTGTGGCCAGGCATATGAAATATATTTATATTTTCTTTTTCATATTTTCTTAAATAATTATATATTGGCAAGTTATACACTTTTGCACCCTTTTCCATGTTAATCCTCTGTTTACGTATTTCAAGCCGGGTATGGCTTTGCTTCCGCCAACACCCGGCCTGCATAACCCGGTTCATATATCTATTTTACTTATTAAAGGCTTTCTTTACAATATGCAGTCCTAAGTCCCCTCTGTAAAGGGCTTTATGAACATAGTATAATGGAATCTCTGTGCATTAAAACGATACTTCTCCATAAGCTCAGGCCCACAGCTGTTTGAGCCTACTCCGCTTTGGGCATAATCTATGCAAAGAACAGTGTTTCCGCACTTTTCCAGTTCAAAATTGTGAGGCTTACTTGTCAGTTCCTCCTGAGTATAGTAGGATGCATTAAAACTAAAAGTCTCATCTCCGGTTATCAGTAACCCAAGACCACAATTTGATACCAGCTTTACATAATGGCACCCCCAGTGGCTTCCGTTTTCCTGGGGTTTCAAGTAGTCCTCATGCATGCTTCCGACTTTAGATTTAAAGTGTCCCATATATGAAGACCTTCTTTTATCTGCATAGCTTTCATATGGACCATATCCAAAGTAATCAACATTGCTGATGTACTCCGGTAGGAATAATCTCAGGCCGAAGCGGGGCAGAAACGGCATTTCCATATTCCTTTCCACCTGCATGTTAACTGATATAAGTCCATTCTCTGCTATATTCCATTCTGTACTGATACTCAGTATTCTCTGTATGTGAACCGCCAAAAGAGATAGTTCTGTGATTATCCTTATATTACCGCTTTCCTTGAATACCTGAGTATTATATGATCGGGACAAAGTTCTGTCATAGCCTGCCTCTTCCCATTTATGCCGTACATTTCTATCATTGTCCGTAGGTGCCCTCCATATATTGTAGTTCATTGGCTTTTCAAGAATTACATTATTGTCGTATACCATTTTATCAAACACGCCTGTCATTTTATTAAAGGTGTACCGAAAGTTTTTCCCTATTATTACGACGTTCCTGTCGGATTCTACCAAGGATAGTTCTCCGCCCCCTGAATTCGATTCTCCCAAAATATTGGTTATCTTGTCCTCCTGTAGTCCAACCTTGTCACCATCCACCTTAACCTGGTCAAAACCAAGTTGATATCCGCTGTTAACAAACGGTGTATCAGTCTTTTGTATATAATCAAATTTTATATAGCAGTCGCCTTCTTCCACATCAGGAAGGCTAAGACTTATGACTTTTTTCTCATGGGGTTGTATGTCCAGTAGATTGGGATCATCTATGATACCTTCTGATATAACCTCACCGTTTTTAGTTACTTCGTAGGAAATATACAAGCAGTCTTTTGCATTAATAAAATCAAGCATATTCCTGAAGGCAAATTGTCCATCTTTGGAATTCTCATCTACAAGTCTTAGCGGTCTAAGAACATTTTTATATTCCAGCAACCCTGTATGAATTCTTCTGTCAGGATAAACCAAACCATCCATACAAAAGTTTCCGTCATGGGGAAATTCACCGAAATCTCCGCCATAAAAATACTTCTTCCTGCCATCTTCAGTTCTTCCCATATAGACAGCATGGTCGCACCATTCCCAAACAAATCCCCCACATAAACCATCGTATTTTTCTATCTGTTCATGGTATTCCTCAAGATCACCCGGGCCGTTGCCCATAGCATGGGAGTACTCGCATAAAATAAGAGGTTTGGTAACATTCTCCTGAAAATATTCAATTATATCCTCACAGGAGGCATACATACGACTGTACAGATCCAAACCACTGAAATCAGCATCATAGCCCTCCGGCGGATACAAAGCACTTTCATAATGGGTAAGTCTGCTGTTATCGTAACCCTTAAGCCACTTCAACGCACTCTCAAAATTTTTGCCATATCCAGATTCATTTCCAAGTGACCATATAACAATACAAGGGTGATTTTTATCCCTTATAACACAACTTTTTACCCGGTCTGTAATAGCCTCTTCAAATTCAGGGTCATGCGCCAGCATGGGAAATGCCTTTCCGTCCTGCCCGCCCCCGAAAACTGCAGTTGTACCATGGGCTTCAATATCTGCTTCTGCAATGATATAGAATCCATATTTATCGCAGAGTTCGGTAAACAGAGGAGAATTTGGATAATGGCTTGTACGAATAGCATTTATATTATGCTGCTTCATCAGCATTAAATCCCTTAGCATATCTTCAATAGCTACCGCCGGTCCTTTTACAGAATCCGAGTCATGTCGATTTACACCCTTGAATTTTATTTTTTGACCATTCAGGTAAACAATACCTTTCTCAACTTTTATTTCGCGGATGCCTATCGGCACTGAAATAGTCTCAAATTCTGATTCCAGTACTAAATTATAAAGATGTGGGATTTCTGCACTCCACAACTTTGGATCATCTATTTTAATACTCAGGCTATTTCCCTGTGCCTTTCCCTGGGCTTCAATATTCCCATTTCTACTATCCTCAAGCTTATATTCTATGCCGGGAACACTTCCTGTGAAATCCATGTCTACTCTTATTTCAGCACTTTTATAGTTCTCGGTGAGCGAAGTTTTTACAAAGAAATCCCTTATATGATTCTCCGGTCTAAGAATAATATAAACATCTCTGAATATACCTGATGTCCTGAATTTATCCTGATCTTCAAAGTAACTGCCATCACACCATTTAAGTACAAGGACCGCTATAGTGTTAGTTCCTTCATGTACATGGTTAGTTATATCAAATTCACTGGTAGAATGGGAAACCTGACTGTAACCTATAAAATTACCATTAATCCATAGATAGAAGCATGAATCGACTCCCTCAAAATTAATATATTTGTTCATTCCCATCCAACTGCTATCTACATTAAACTCTCTGACATATGCACCACATGGGTTATCTACGGGAACATACGGAGGGTCATATGGAAAAGGATACTTTATATTTGTATATTGATGCCTGTCGTAACCATGATTTTGCCATACAGAAGGAACAGGTATTTTATCAAATCCTGCTCGGTCATATCCGGGTAAATAAAATTCATCCGTTATATTATAGATGCTTTTGAAATAAAGGAAGTCCCACTCTCCATTTAATAAATGAAATCTTTGTGACTTTGTTCTGTCATTGCTTTTATTGACATCCCTCGGTGGGTAAGGTATATAATAAGCCCTTTTTTCCATTGTCCCTACATGAAGTTTTTTAGGGTTTTCAAAATAATTTTTTATTATCATTCTCTTCACAATCCTTTACGGTTTGGTTTACAGCCTGCGCCTCGGAGTATCTCTATTAAATTATAACTCAAAAATTAACTGTAACCGGTCTAATCAACTTTACTAAATTAGTATGTGCAAAGATTTAATTATTGAACCCCAATGAAAAAAAGAATAAAAAAAATATTACCGGACAAAATCGAAGTTTGAGAAGGTCAATCGTCCGGTAATATTATATAACACTACACTACTACTCTTAAATTTTTAGTTTGACAGTCTCATTTGAGCTATCAAGAGTAAAACCAATCTTTATCTCATGGCACGAAACTTCATAATCACCAAAGAATCCCGAAACCTTAATTTCTCCGTTTTCATCAGTCATGTACTTAGTCGGCTTCAGCCACCATTCACCTTTTACAAGTTTGTGTAATTCATCATATGCAGGCTTAACCCTGTTATCAACAGTAATAAATCCTGATGGTGCACCCAGCCAAGCTCCATCTGCAAAATCCCACCAAGTAATGGATTCAACCTTTGGATTCTCCAAAAGTGTCTTATAATGCGATACAACTTCTCTGGCCTGTCTGTCCTCACCCTCAGCTGTTGAAGGCCATTCTTTTACTTGATAATCATTCAGGTCTTCAATTTCAGGCGGTATCAACTGTCCTGAAACCAAAGTATTTTCTGTAAAATGAAGCGGAATGCCAAATCTGGAGAACCTTTCGAGTACTTCCAAAGTCTTTTCCACGCCCCAATAGCCTTGATGCATATGAGATTGTATTCCGATTGCATCAATAGGTACTCCGGCCTCAATAAGTCCTTCCAGCAGAATCGCATAAGATTCGGAAGTGTTGAAGTCGTTAATCAATAGTGTCGCACCCGGATTTGCTTTTTTCGCCTCATTGAACACCTTGCTAACCAGCTTTATACGTCCAAGCTCTTTGCAAATCCTTGTGATCCCGTTATCATATTTATCAAAAACAGGCATGATAACAACTTCATTTATTGCATCCCAAATATCTATCAAGCCTTTAAACTCTGAAACATCACGGTTAATACGATTCATCTGAGCCGCAAGTATTTCTTCATTTGTCATATCTAGCAGCCAAGGTGCTGTAACAGTGTGCCAGCACAATGGATGCCCCTTTAACAAAAGTCCATTTGAAGCTAGCCATTGGGCTGCCTTCTTCGTTTCCTTTATCATGGGTTGGCCCTTTACAGGTTCAAATCTTCCCCAATAAAAAGGTACAGTTGCGTAATTGAACAAATCAAAAAACTTCTCAAATCGTTGTCCTGCAAGTTCCTTTTCTTTACCCTTAAATATATCATTTACATACGGAATAGCATCAAATTGTGCACAACCGAATAGAAATTTATGCTTGGTTTGTTTAACAACAACTTCTGTATTTCTTAAAACACTGCCGTCTGGTCCGGAAAGTTTAATAGTCTTTGTTGCTACTCGATGGCTATACTTGCTGTTACTAACTATACTCATTATTCCTTCTCCTTCACGGAAATGGGATTATTCTTTAACTCCACCAACATTCAAACCTACAACGAAGTATCTTTGCAGGAATGGATATACAATAATTATCGGAACAGCTGCTACTATTGTTATAGCTGCCCTTATAGATAAGGACGTAACCATAGTATCTGCAGTTTGCGAATTAGCACCCACACCTGCTGCCAAGGCAGGATTTGAATTGAAGTTCTGTGTCGAGCTCAGCAGCTTCATCAACTCATATTGCAGTGTACTAAGGTTCTGTTTTGACGAACAATACAGGAAGGTATCAAACCATGTATTCCATGCACCAACTGCAACGAAGAGTGCAATTGTAGCCAGTACGGGTTTACACAAAGGAAAGATTACCTGTATAAATATTCTGAAATCTCCTGCTCCATCGATTCTTGCTGATTCAACAAAGCTTTCAGGTATACCTATAATAAAGGTTCTGATAACGATCATGTTAAACGCTGCTATCATTGACGGCAGAACATATACCCAGAAGCTGTTCAACAAATGCAAATTCTTTATCAGGAAGTAGTTCGGTATTATACCTGCATTAAAGTACATTGTTAATACAAATATTATTGTTATAGGCTTTCTGAATACGTATTCCTTTCTGCTTAACGTAAAGGAAAGCATAGTAGTAAGGAATAAATTCATCACTGTAGAAAGTACTGTTCTTTCTACTGATACCAAGAATGCATGAAATACGTTGCCTCCTATGAATATAGCCTTATAATTCTGAAATGAAAATTCTCTAGGCCAAAGGTATATTCCGCCTCTTAAAGTGTCAACCCCATTGTTAAAAGATATTGCAAGTGTATTTAAAAATGGATAGAGAGTTACAATCATAAGTGTAGCCATGAAGACAAAATTAAATGTGTTAAAAACTACGTCTCCTATCCTTACGGGTTTTCGTAGATTAATCATAGTACCTCCTTAGATAAGCCTTTCTTCGCCTAATCTCTTAGCAACATTATTGGCAAGGAATAGCATAATAATTGCAATTACACTCTTAAATATACCAGCTGCTGTTGCAAGCGAATAATTGAACTGGTTAATACCATACTTGATAACATAAATATCTATAGTTTCAGACCAGTCTAAAACAGGCCCCTTTCCTAACAGGTACTGAATTTCAAAACCTGCTTCCATAACATGACCTATAGACATTATCAGAAGGACTACAAAGGTAGCTTTAATTCCCGGAAGTGTAACATGCCACATTTTTCTAAATCTTCCGGCTCCATCTAAGCCTGCTGCCTCATATAGAGCAGGGTCGATGGCAGTTATTGCCCCAAGGTAAATTATAGTATTCCACCCAAGTTCTTTCCATACGTTAGTGGCACCTACAATCCCCCAGAAATATTTTCCTTCACTTAGCCAATTAATTGGAGAATTAATTATACCTAATTTCACCAGTACTATGTTTACAATACCTCCCTCAGTAGAAAGGCAAGTAGCCACAATACCTGTTACAATTACCCAAGATAAAAAGTGCGGTAAATAAGATATTGTCTGAACAGTTCTCTTGAAGAACACATTCTTAATTTCGTTTAGAAGTAGTGCAAGTACTATTGCTGTAACATAACTTAGTATCAGGTTTATAAAACTCATGCTAATTGTATTTCTGAAATCTCTTATGAAATTATCATCTTTAAATAGATATTTGAAATTTTGGAGACCAACCCACTTTTGTTCAAAAAAGCCTTTTGCCGGTTTATAATTCTGGAAAGCCATGAGCCAGCCCCAAATCGGTACATATGAAAAAATTAAAATATAAATGAGCATCGGTACGGACATGAATATAAGCTGCTTTTGCTTTACAAGCGTGTTCCAGGTTATTTTATGTCCCGTCATTTTCTTGCCTTGTAGTTTATTATCAGCTAAAGCTGTTACATTATTAGCCATACTGCCTCCCAGTAAATCAAGTCATTGGATTTTTTAAATATCCATTGGAGCATAATTAATATGCTCCAATGGACTTTAACTATCTATTACTTCCAGTTGTCAGCTCTCCACTTGAGTTGATCATTGATTCTATCAACATATGCTTGAATATCTTCTTTGTGGAGTTGATTTACATATTCATCCCATACACTGTCAAACTTATCTGGTTTAGCAAGTATTGCCTTTGGTAAGAACTTAGTTGCAATATCTCCAACTTTTGTGTTTGCCATGC
Source organism: Clostridium sp. BNL1100 (assembly GCF_000244875.1). Classification (NCBI taxonomy): domain Bacteria; kingdom Bacillati; phylum Bacillota; class Clostridia; order Eubacteriales; family Clostridiaceae; genus Clostridium; species Clostridium sp. BNL1100. The sequence goes on along the minus strand of NC_016791.1, from coordinate 167,251 downwards.
TTGCAGGTGAACCGTCAACAAGATCTATCTGCCATGCTGGGTATGAGATTCTGTTTTCAGGAGCTGGGCTGAAGAAATCAGACTGTTGATCATATCCGTATGCCTTTAAGAAATCTTTGTCGTACTGGTCAAGTGCATCATAGTATTCTTTTGGCTGTCCGCCTGGGCCTGTAGCATTTCCATCACTGAATGTACCTTCCATCTTAGGAGCATAGTACCAGAGAGTATGAGCCATGTTTCCAAGTCTCCAAGTCTGGTCATTGTAGTTTACACGTTGTTCAGGAGTCATGAAGAATGAACCCTTATCGTCAACCTTGTAATCTTCACCTTCGATTCCCCAACCGAGGATCTTCTGCCATTTTTCTTCCAGTAAAGCATCGAAGAATTTAACTATTCTTGCAGGGTCTTTAGCGCTCTTTGTGATTGCATAACCTGTGTTAACATTAAGAACAGGTCTATCCATGTAGTAATCCTGTGTTCCTTCATCGAATACTACAGGCAATGGAGCATATGTTCTTTCAAACTTCTTCTGAGTCTTTAATGTTAATTCAGCATTGCTGAAATTCCAGTGCTGGTCGAACATACCAAGAACTCTACCGCTTGAAAGCTTAGCTATATATTGGTCATAGTTCATAGTAAATGTTTCCGGGTCAAGTAAGCCCTTAGCATTTATTTCATTAAGTTTCTTGTAATATCTCTTTGAATAATCCTTATCCCAGAAGAATTCTGCAGTATTAGTCTTATTATCAACTACAACACCGCCATCGTTTGGATGACCAATCAAATGTTGAGGTGGATTCTTTAGGCAGAAATCTCTCCAGCCTTCTGAAAGAACTTCAAATCCAATTGTTGGTTGTCCGTCGATTGTAGGATTCTTTGCTTTATACTTTTCTATAAGATCGAAGTACTGGTCAAGAGTTTTAACTTTTGGGTAACCAGCATCCTTCAATACTGCTTTTTGCATAAAGAAAGCAGGTCCTTCATTAACATTTATACTAAAATCATTATAATAAACACCGTAGCCAGGCATTACATAAAAATGCCCGTCTGAAACATCCTTTACCTTATTCTTGTATGGATCAAAATGCTTCTTAAGGTTTGGAGCATCCTTTTCGATTATTTCCTCTAAAGGAACTAAAGCACCAGCTCCTGTAAACTTACTAACTGTATCTGAGCCAAGAGTTATTACGTCAGGATATTCTCCGCCGGCAATCATAACTCCTATCTTCTGGTTTTTGTCACCTACTAAGAACTCAAAATTACAAGTAACGCCGAGTTCTTCTTTAATTTTCTTGTAAATCTTGTTATCAGGTGTTGGTGCCTGACCTGGGTCAGAGATAAAGAAGCTTATCTCTATTGGATCGAGCTTTTCAGCTGATGCTGAACCTGTAGCTGTTGCTGATCCAGAAGTTGAAGTAGAAGAGCTGCTGCTATCGGAACCGCCACAACCTGTTAATACAAAGCTAACTGACAATAAACCTGTTAATAGTGCTACTAGCCAATTTCTCTTTTTTAACATCATTTTTTCTCCTCCTTATATATTTTTATAAGCAGAATCACATAAAAAGTAGTGATACTACACATTTATTATCAGTTTTTAAGCTGTATATTTCAATTTGCAAAAATAAAGATTTACTACCTAAAAATTTTAGTTCTTGTTATTTAACATAATCTTATAATCACTGGGCTTTATGGAGAACTTTTTGACAAACTGATCCAGGAAATTGCTGTATGAACTATATCCTACTCTTTCAGCTATTTCGTGAACTTTTAGATTGGTATTCTCTAGCAGGTTTTTGGCTTCTTCCATTCTGAGACCATGGAGATACTCATTGAAACTGCATCCAAACCACTTGTTTATTTGGTGTCCGAGATAATTGGGGTGTATATAAAGTTTCTTGGAAATCTCCCTGATTGTCAGGTTTCTTGTGTAGTTATTCTTTATATACTCCTCCACAAGTTTCATATCTGAATTTTTAGTATTATTTTTTAAGCTTTTAGCATATATAACGAATTTGGTACAGTACTCATATGCCATGTTCTCCATTTCATCTATTATCAAGCTTCTTGCCAGTATTCCAGTAATTGAATCAAGCAGCGGTATCTGATCTGTATTACCGCCTAAGCTGGATACTATAGCTATACTTTTATATATAATGTTAACCACATACATTTTTATTATTTCCGGGGCTGTAAATTCACGACGGAAATCCGAAAAAACTGCTTCAATTGCTTTTTTAATTCCCATTTCATTCAGACTGTCAAGGGCATTATACATATCCTCAATTTTGTAAATTCCCTCAAAGCTATAGTTTAGTGTAAAATCCTTTATGTTTTGATAGTAAATTGTACTGCCCGGGGGGCTGAAAAATCTATAGTCTACTGCCTTATGAGCCTGAGACATAGACTCGGAAAGTTCAGAAAGTGCAGTTACCGTGTTTCCTACTCCTAAGTAAAAGCCTTCCCCAAAAATTGTGGATACATTTGATTTTAATGTTTCTATTACCTTCTCAGTTTGCATTCCACATATGGTGCAGACTACAATGCCTTCCAGCACCGTATTTGTTAATATAGGATAGATATATATACCCTCAAGGCCTGTATTCATTATCTCTTTCAGTATGCCCAGGGTGTCTTCGCTGGTGTCATCATTTTTTAAGTTTACTGTTTCCCAAACCTGTGGCGTACCTAAACAAACATAAAACCAGTTCGCATTACTATTCAATATATCTTCCGGTATTCTGCTCTTAAGTTCGTCTTCATCCAAATTTCCTAGAAGGAATTTTCCAAGTAGACTCCCTATATCAGCACTTATGTTATTGATGGTCATTTTTCCGAGTTGATATTTTTCCTCTAGTTTGTCTACTATTTCTACAAGTACTTCCGAAAATTCATCCTTGAAGACAGGTTTTAAAACATAATAGCGGACTCCATACTGCATGGCTTTTTTTGCATATTCAAATTCATCATAACCGCTTACAATTATAAATATTATATCAGGATTTACATATTCCATAACATTTCTTATTAATTCCAGACCATCCATTCCGGGCATTTTTAAGTCCGTTACCACTAAATCAGGCTTAATATCTTTAATTCTATTTAATGCTTCATCTCCATTTCCACATTCCCCGCAGATAGTAAACCCTAGCTCTTCCCAATCTGCAACAATCTTTAATGCTTCCAGTGCCATAGGCTCATCATCTACAAGTAAAACCTTAAACATTAAAAAGCCTCCTCCATGAAAATTGCATAATAATCTCTATAAATATATACTAAATATTGTGTTCTAGGGTCTATAGTTTTTCAAAAGGTATTGTAAAATAAATTGTTGTCCCGGCATTGATACGGCTTTCAATCTTGAAAGATACATGTTCTCCATAATAAAGTCTTAGGCGCCTGTACACATTTCTGATGCCTATACTTGTACTGAGCTCCACTTCGCTTTTAATGTTTTCAAGTATCTCTGTCAAGGTGTACTGATCCATTCCCGAACCGTTATCCTTCACTCTTACCAGGAGACCTGATTCGCACATTTCAATATTTATATTTATAATTCCTACCTCTTTTATTGCCTGGATACCGTGCTTACAGGCATTCTCAACTAAAGGCTGAAGACTCATTTTGGGTATTTTGTAGTCAAGCAGGGTTTCATCTACATTTATTTCATAATGAAATTTGTCACAGAAACGGAATTTTTCAATTTTCAGATACATTTCTGTAAATGACAGTTCTTCTTCGATTGTTACCAGATCGTCCTTCCAGCTTAATAGACGTCTCAATGTCTTTGACAGGTATTTTATAACATCTACGATTTCGGTATAATTATTTTTTACGCTAACTACCAATATGGCATTTAGAGTATTAAATAGAAAATGGGGATTCATCTGGCTCTGAAGAAAGTTTATTTCTGCCCTGACCCGTTCCAGTTCCAGACTCTTTTTTTGTAGTTCCAACTTATAGACATCGTTTATAAGTGTATTTATTCTTGCTGCCATTAGGTTGAAGTTTCTGATAACTCCACCGATTTCATCTTCCCCTTCGTTTATTTCAATCAGATCAAACTTTCCGTCTCTGAATTTAAGCATGTGCTTAGAAAGTTTTTTCAATCTGTAGTTATATGACCGTACAATAATGAACATGAGAAGTGATGAAATGAGAATACTTATAAAAGCAAAAATCAATACGAAACTGAGGGTATCCCCTACAGAGTTGGATATACGCTCTCTGTTGGTGACCCCTATAAGCTTCCAGCCTTTAAAATATGATGAATTCCCAAGATACGCTTCAAGAATCATGTTTTCATGACCAAGTGACCTACCGTTAAGCTTTTCAAGCCTGTCAATATTACTCTTTCCGTATCCACCTGTAGTTGAACACACTATGGTATTTTGAGGATCAACCAAGTATAAACTCAGATAATCCCTTTCACGGTTGAAAATTGTAAATACCTTGTCCAGACTTATATCAACTTTTAGTATTTTTTCACGGCTGCCTAAAGAAGGGTTGTTTTTAGAGCTTCTCAGTATACTTAAATACTGTATTTGCCTTACAGGAGCACTGTTTGTACTTCCCAGGTATGTTCTGATAAGAACCTGTTCATTTGATTCGGACAGGTCCCTATACCACGGAGTATTTTTAACGCTATGGTCTATATGGTAATATGTTCCGCCGGCTCTGATGCTGGGGTTATCTACATATAAGCCTATGTTTGTAATATAGTTATATGCTACAGTGTAAATTGACAGTCTGTTTCTTAGGGTACTGTTATAAATATCATAATACTCCCCCGCATCGTATCCGGTGTCCATTAAATCATATATGATTGCATCGGTAGATATGGAATGGCTAACGGCAATACCTCCCTCTATCAAGGTATTGATATCGTTTTTTGCCCTTTCCATTGATATTCGATAGTTATTTTCTTCTCTCTGAGTTACTACCGTATAAAACTTATCGAGAAATGCCGCATTAATTATTATTATTGGTGTTAATATACAAACTACGTATATTATAAGAAATTTGATATTTAACGGAATATCGTTAACTCTGCTTAAAATTCTCGGTTTAGGTTTCATAGTAGATTCATCTCCGAATTAAGTAGTTTTCCCAGTTTTAAATGCTGATGGAGGCAGATTGGTAATGGCTTTAAATTTACTTAAAAAATATTTAGGATCATTGTACCCCACAGCATTTGAAATCTCGCTCACCTTCATATCCGTTCTCTGAAGAAGTTTTTTGGCTTCTTCTATACGTACAGTATTCAGGTAATCATTGAACTGCATACCGGAGAACTTTTTAAATAGCTGCCCCAGATACACAGAGTTCATGTAAAAATGCCGTGCTACCTCTTTAAGTTTAATATCCTTGCAATAATTCTGTTTAATATAGTTTTTTACCTCACATACAATGTACTGAGGGTTTCCCTGTTTAAATCCGTTTATATGCGAAGCCGCACTCAAGCACTGCTTCAGGAATTCACCCCGAAGCTCCAACATATTCATGTGTTCTGCCGTTTTCTGAAACTCCAATGCAAGAGTTAAAAACTCCTTCAAGTCCCCGCTTATTTCCATTATAACCTTTACCAGCTCCATCTGGAAGCTCATAAGATATGAAATGATTATCTGAGGTGCACTGTAGTTTTCTGAAAAATTCTCGAAAAGTCTGCATACGATCGGTTCGATCTCCTCAGCACGGTTTGATCTTATTAGCTCTAACAATGTATTATAATCTTCGGTGCACATTTCAAAATTAATATTTAACCCCTTAACATTTTCATAATTTATGAAGCTTTTATCAGGCGAATAAAATTTAAAGCCAATAGCAAAAAGAGCCTGTCTATATGCCTTGCTTATCAATGATAGGCCCTTTTCGGAATCACTTATCGAGGCGTAAACCACGTCTCCAAAAATTTGATTTAATTGTAGAAGCAAGCTTTGGGCCAACTCATCAAGGGAATTGAAGAACGGCATTTTTTCACTGGCGATTATGCCTATTCTTCCTTTTCCATCTTCAAAAATATGCAACTGAAAAGCCGGACCAAGAGCATCTTCTATGACCCTTCCGGCTTGTATTCTATTCATATTCAGTCCGATTTTTTCTTCTCCCTGAGCCCAGCTGTCAGCTGAATCAATCTCAAAAAGAATACACCGAACCTCCTCATCCTCTGCAATATTCAGAAGCATACCTACTCTGCCTATGAGCGACGGTTTATTGTCTCCGTTTATCAATCTCATAATGCTCTGATTTGCAATGAATGAAAGCTGTTTATTTATATTCTCGGTTTTTTTCCGTTCCTGTCTGATCTGTTCTGCCAGTTTTGTAACAACACTATCCAGTTCGACATCATCCAAGGGTTTGAGCAAGTAGTTGCTTGCATTGTACAGCATAGCCCGTTTTGCATATGAAAAATCATCATAGCCGCTGAGTATAACAAACTTTGCAGTGGATTTGAGTTTTTGAGTGGACAGTCTTATTAATTCCAGACCATCTATACCGGGCATGCTTATGTCAGTAATTATAAGATCGGGGTTGCATACTCTCACAATTTCCAGTGCATCCTCACCATTTGATGCTTCACCGCAAATTCTAAAGCCATGTGCTTCCCAATCCAGCATAACTTTCAGCCCTTCAAGAACATATGGTTCATCATCTACAAGAAGTACTTTCAACATTTAATGCAACCTTCCTTATATAATTATTTATGCAATTTAAATGGCAAATTCACTATCCTCTCAAATATTTTAGCAAAATGTAAGGCTTTGTCCTGCTTTCAATTCAACTGCACTCTCGCCGTCTCTTGAAAGCCATACCGAAACAGCACTCGGATTATATACTATTGTTTGGTCAACACTGAATACCAATCCCTTTAGAGCACATATATAATCTTTTATTTCTATATTGGTAGCATACCATACTACCGGGTCATCAGCAGCCTCCTTACAGAAATCCTCAATAACCTCCCAGTTATTTTCCCTGTAGAACTCAAAGCTGTGCCCCCATATATAGAACAACGGCAGTTTTAGCCAAGGTGATGGATTTTTAAAGTCCAAAAGCTTATCCTTTATATCACTATTATGATGACATGTAGGGTGCCATTCTAAAAAATTTGATGGCATGAAAAAACCGCCGGTTGAATTAACCGTACGTGAGTATTCAATACCTAATACGTCCAGGGCATTCACTACATTGGAATCATATTCTCCAAATGGATATGACATCCCTCTTACAGGGTAACCTACTTCTTTTTCCAGCCACCGTTTGTCTTCTCTTACCTCTTCCACAAGCTGTTCTTTGGGTAACTTTGTAAGATAAGGATGAGTTACACTGTGACAGGATACTTCGTGCCCCTTATACAGGCTTCCAATCTCTTCTTTTGTAATAAATCCATCGGTTCCTAAGGTTCCTGAATTTATATGAAAAGTCCCTTTCATATTGTACTTGTTGAATATTTCTACAAGCCGTCGGTCGTGTATCTGACCATCATCGTAGCTAAATGTTAACGCCTTTTTTTTGCCTTGAGGATAATAAAATTCATATCTCATGTCATTAATCGTCCTTTTCTTTCATTTTACAACACAATAAGCAAAAAGCCAATTGGTTTTATTCGACAAAATGTTTTATACAATTAACCCTTTACGGCTCCCGCTACCAGACTCTTTTGAACTTGTTTATTTAAAAGCAGATATATAAGCAATGTCGGAATAGTAGCAACTACCAATGCCGCTCCTATAGGCCCCCAGGATGTCTGGTACTGTCCCGACATGGACTGTATTCCGACAGTCAGGGTTTTTGCAGAATCCTTATTTATAAATACTACTGCAAACATCAATTCATTCCAAGCCTGCAAAAAAGTAAATATAGACACCGTTGCAATGGCAGGACGCAGCAGCGGAAGAATAATACTTATAAATGTTCTGTATATGCTACAGCCGTCAATACATGCGGCCTCCTCCAACTCTCTTGGTATAGAGTCAAGGAATCCTGATATAATCATGATTGCCATAGGTATTGCAAATGCAGTATATGGAATTATCAGTGACCATAGGGTGTTAATTATGTGGAAAGTTTTCATCATATAGAATACAGGAAGCAAAGCAGCATGTATCGGTATCATCAGTCCTAGAAGCATAAGTGACATGGACACCTTCTGAAACTTCCATTTCATTCTTATCATAGCATACGTATACATTGTTGCAACTACTATAGTTAAAAGTATAGTTACTGCTGTTACAAATGTACTGTTAAACAGGTATGTCCCTACCTTGCCACCCGAAAACGCCTTCGAATAGTTTTTCCAGATGAAATGCTTAGGAATACCAGCAACATTCCCTCCAAATATTTCAGAATTGTCTTTCAAGGAAAAGCAAATCAGCCAATATATAGGGAAAAGAGAAGTTATTGTCCATACCCCAAGAATTACGTATATTATTCCTTTTTTTATGTAATTCAGGGGAGTAGTTTTTTCAGTTGATATTTTCATTTCTATTCCTCCAATCAGTCAATTGAGACTTTTTTAAATAGTCTGTTAATTAATGCTGTAAACAGGAAACATTCAAGAATAATAAATACTGCCATCGCACTTCCATATCCGTATTTGTAGCTCATAAATATCGTTTTTACCATCAGAGTACTTGGAACTTCAGTAGCGCCGGCAGGCCCTCCGTTTGTTAAGACGTATATAAGATCGAATATCTTCAAGGAACCTATTACCGAGAAAGTGACACTGACCTTTAACATAGGTGTTATTAACGGAATTGTTATTCTGAAAGCTGTAGATATTCCTGATGAGCCGTCTATTAAAGCTGCTTCAAATATATCCGGTGATATTGACTTGATTGCTGCATACATCAGTAGCATGTGGTACCCGACGTACTGCCATAATATCGGGACGAAAGTAGCTCCAAGTGCGGTTTTCGAGTCACCCAGCCAATTTTGTGCCAAGTTGTCCAGCCCAATGTTCCTCAATACTACATTCAAAAGACCGTAATCGGGATTGTAAATCTTCATCCATAGTTGTCCTATTACTACAGTAGATATTATAACGGGAACAAAATATGCTCCCCTGAAAAAGCCTTCGCCTTTTATGCCTTTTGCAAGGATTAATGCAAAGATAAGTGATACGGGAAGTTGTATAAATACCGATACCAGAAGGAATACAAATGAGTTTCGCACCGTTAGGGGAAATCCGTCGACATTGTTTATAAATAGTTTCTTAAAGTTATCAAACCCTATAAATACAGCCTTTCCAATTCCATCCCAATCCAAGGTACTATAATATGCAGACATAATTACAGGAGCCGCAATTATAGCGATAAAAAACAGGAACGCCGGAAACATGAATATTAGAATTGCTTTTTTATCTGAGAATACTTTATCCATAATATAATCTCCATTTCTTATAAAAAGGAGCTGGAATACAAATCCCAACTCCTTCTTATTGTCATCATTTTTATATGAATAACTCTTTTACTATTTGTTCATTGTTTGAAGGTCTTTACAGAATTGTTCAGGAGTTATCTTTTTAGCAAACAATTCAGAAGACTTATTCATATACAATTGGGAATTGTCACCTTCTAAGAAAGTGTTCCACCAAAGGGTATATGTCTTTGCGTCCTTTGTGAGATTAACCAATTTAAGAGTTAAAGGGTCAATTTTTGATTCATCAACCGATACATTCCAAGTTGGTAGTCCTGCACCTGAAAGATATATTTCCTTCGAGAAATTCTCAGCTATGTATTTTAATGTCTTAACAGACTCATCCTTGTGTTCAGTATTCGCATTTACAACAAATATTTCTGAAACTCCGCCTGTAAAGTCATTTACATCACTCTTTTCTCTCAATGAAGGGAACTTGATGATATCAATTTTGTCTTTAATCTTGCTGTCACTTTTCATAATATTTCCGATTGTCCAGCTTCCGTTAAAGTACATTGGTATTTTCCCTTCATAGAAAGGAACCTCTGATTCGTCTCTTGTTACACCCATTGCACCGTCCGTAAATGCTTTCATGTCAACAAGTTCCTGAAGCTTTTTAGCACCTTCAATAAGTCCGGGGTCTTCAAATGAACCCTGTTTGCTTAGTGCCTTGTAGCAGGTGTCGTATCCGGCTTGTCTTGTTTCCAATATATCAAGGTACATATCAAGAGTCCATGTATCCTTTGCACCTACTGCCATTGGAGTAATTCCTTTTGCACGGAATGCTTTAACCGCTGCAACAAGGTCGTCCCATGTTTCAGGAACTTTTACACTGTTCTGTTGGAATAATTCTTTGTTGATAAAGAATGTGCCTATTGACATTGAGTGAGGCAAGCCGTAAATCTTATCGTTAAAGGTCATATTATCTAATGTTCCGGGTAAAATTTTACCCTTTGTATCGTTGTCGATATACTCGTTCAATGGTAGAATCTTTCCCGCATCAACAAAGGACTTCATGTATCCGCCGCCCCAGTAGAAGAATATGTCAGGTGCTTCATTTGCTGCAACCGCTGCTCTGATTTTTGTTTTGTAGGTTTCGTTTTCAGTAGCATCTACTTGTAATTTGATATCAGGATTTGCATTTTGGAAATCTGTCAGTACCTTCTCAAAAGGAGCCTTACTGGATTCTGAATCCGCTGCCCAAATATGCCACAATGACAGTGACACAGGTTCTTTACTTGCTGCTGTACTACTGCCCGCACTTTGACTTGCACCTGAACTATTGTCCGTTGAAGTAGAGTTTCCACATGCTGCTGAGGTTGCTAATATTGCTATTGCCATTAATGCAGCACATATTCTTTTTGTAAACTTATGCATTTAATGATTCCTCCCTTTCTCTTTCAGACCCGTAGATCTTTTATAGGTAAATTATAGTTTTTATGCAGTAAGGAGTGAACATAAGATTTTTACGATTACAAGTAAATTTTTTACCTTTGCTTTTTATAGTCGTTTATAGAAAATCCCGTATACTTTTTAAAGCATTTTCCGAAATAGTTAGGATCCGGTATTCCCACCTTTTCAGCCACCTCATATGCCATTGCATCGCAGCTGTTAAATAGTTCTATGGCTTTCTGTATTCTGAGACGTGTTAAATATTCTACAAAAGTATAGCCAGTGTGCTGCTTGAATGTCCTGCTCAAATAACTTGGGTTAATAAAAAAATGCGATGCAAGTGCCGTTAATGTAAGTTCAGAATTCGATATATTGTCTTTGAGATAGGATATTATATTATCCATGATACTTTTTTTCTTTTTTTCACGTAGGAGGTTTATAGCTTTTGTGAGTTTTTCCGTAACATCTATTATGTAAGCTTCTATTTCTGATACATTATTAAATTCAAGCACATCCGAGTACAAAGATGATACCGAGCCAAAAATCTCATTCAGATTAAGGTCCATTTCGCTTATGGAATCAAGTACCGCTGTTATCATGCTGATCCCCATAACCCTTAGTTCGTTGCTGCTTGATAAACTGATATCTCTTATTCTGAAAAATCTTTCACGCAGCAGTTCCTTAGCCTTGTCTGCAATTCCGGCTCTTATATAAAAGGTAACCTCTTCCATGCCGATATCAACTATGTTTATAGAAGACGGCTTTTGTCTGTCTATGCATATATCCCTGTATTGAATTACAATGTTACTTCCATAGATCGCCTTGTAGTTCAGTGCTTCAAGAGCCTCTTTATACCCCTGATGCAGTTTATCCAGCTGGGTATAAATATTACTAAGTCCAATACTTATATCACATTTTAATTTATTTATTATCATTGTCTTGATTTGTTCACAGCATTCCGGTAAATTTACCTGCTTATCTGAATTTATTATTACAGTATTTCCTCTATTATTATCAAATACTATAATATTTTTATCAGCTTTGAAGTATTGCTTTATTATGTCAATATATAAAATCTGGTGAACAATAGTATTTTCCTGGTCCTTTATACTTGGTACTTCTCCTACGGAAACTACTGCTATTTGAAAATACTTCTTCAGTATAGATAGATTATAGTACTCAAGTTTTTCATTTATATCTTGAGGCAAATTGTTTGACATAACCAGGTCATTGAGAAGTTTTTCGATTAATATAGGAAGGCTTTCCTTGAGTTTCTCCCTAACCTTATTATATTCTTCCCTATCTATTCGTTCATTCAATATTTTTTTTCGGATATTCTCAATAGATTCCTTTATTTCACTTCTTTTTATTGGTTTTAGCAGAAAATCGGAAATACCCATCTTTATTCCCTGCTTTGCATACTCAAACTCTTCATATGCAGTCAGCACAATAACCTTTATTGTGGGGTAGTTTTCTGCCACCAGCCGTGCAAATTCCAAGCCATCCATGAAAGGCATCTTTATATCTGTTACAATCAGATCCGGCAGCAATTCGTCCACAAGATTTAAGCCCTCCTGACCACTGGAGGCTTCACCTGCTATTTCAAATCCCATTGCCTCCCAATCCAATACCAGACGGAGAAGGTTCCTTGTATTCTCTTCATCATCAACTAACATAACTTTTAATTTATCTTGTCTCATTACTTACCTCCTGATGTATAGGTACTCTCAAGGTAATTTTTGTACCCTTTTTATAAGTACTTTCAATGCTATATAAATTTTCTCGGTCATAGTATATTTTAATTCTTTGTATTGTCCCTCTTAAACCAAAACTGTTTAAATTACCGTCAAGTCGGTGGTCTTCCAGAAGCTTCAGGTCTTCTTTGTTCATGCCAAGGCCATTGTCCTCTACAATAAACACAACATGTTCATTTTCAATTTTGGAGGAAATATATATGTCCCCATATTCGCCCTTGGGCTTTATACCGTGGTAAATTGAGTTTTCGACAAGGGGCTGCAGAACAAGCTTTACAGTTTTATATTTAAAAGTGTCTTCATCTAAATCATAGTGTACAGTAAAAATGTCGCCATACCGGAGAAGCTGTAGATATACATAATCTTTTACGATTTCAATTTCATCTGCAACAGAAATTATCTCACTTCCCTTGCTTAGGCTTTTTCTATAGTAACCCCCCATGGCCTCTATTGCCTCATATACTTCTTCATTTTTGCCTGCCAGTGCCAAATATCCCATTGCATCCAGTGTATTATACAAAAAGTGGGGTTTTATCTGCTCTTGCAAAATATTAAGCTCTGCTTTACGCTTTGTCCTTTGCTCATTTACTATTTTTTTTATAAGATTCTGTATCTCAACCACCATCAGGTTGTAGCCGTTTTTCAGCTGACCTATTTCATCATTGACAGTTTCCATTTGTACAACGTTAAATTCACCTTGTTCAACTGCTTTCATAGATTTTAAAAGCTTATGTATAGGTGATGTTATGAGCCTTGAAACAAATACTATTCCTATGCAGAGAAATATACCGTTAAGTATTATAATAAGTAAACTTACCATCTTATATAAAGAACCTTCTGCTTCTAATTGTTCCAGCGGTATACCTATTATCATTTTCCAACTGTACTTGTCCAAAAACATTGTTGAATACAAATAAGGCTTATTGTTGTGATCAAGAACTGAGGATTTATAAGCCTTGTTTGCCTGTTCAGCAAGTATGTTCTGATATTCTTCCTGCCCAAGGTCATCGTTTGTAGAAATTATCTGATTGTTTTCATCAAGTATAATTATGCGTGTCCCGTATTTCTGGACTATTTCACTATAGCAATTTTTAAATCCATCTTCAGATATATTTACCATCAATAATCCGATGGGATTTTGAGTAGTAGTGTTGTTTATTATACGAAGCAGCGACATGGTCTTTTCACCTGTAGTTATATTAAATACCCGGTCAGCATTGAGTCTTACAATGTAATATCCCTGCTGTTTAACTACATCATCATACCACCATGCATTCTTTATATTACCTATATTTAGTTTTTTAAGATATTTTTTATCTGAACCGTAACGATTATCGTAATTATCAAATATGTAAACAGATTTTATGTGGGGAGTTGAATCCATAAGTGTTACAAGATAGCTGGAAATTTTCCTCTGTGCTTCCGGTGTATTTGTCATATTCACGTCTGTCAGCAAGTCCTGTATGTCAAGGTTTGCCATTATGGTACGAGAATTAAAGCTAACGTTGTCAAGCATACTGTATATGTTTGATTTTAGTGAATACAACGTTTGCATGGATAAATCCCTGTTCTTTTGGAGCGCCAGATGGTAATTAAGCCTGTAGTATACAACTGACGTTAACATTACTGATAGGATAAGGAATGCCAGATACAATATAGTCATCTTTGCAGATATATTTAAATTGGAATAAATAAGCTTGCATAGACTTTTTAGCTTTTTCATTCTTATGCAAGTGCCCCCTTTGTATATTGAATATCCAACATCTGCATTATAGCATATTTTATCTTAATTTGTCGTAATATAGAATACACAAAACCCACTTGGAGCAAGTCCAAGTGGGTTTTGTTAAGCTCATATAGCTATTAATTTTTACTTCTTTTTTAATGCAGCTAATTTCTCATCAACAATTTCCTGTCCGCCTGACTTCATGTACTCATTTACGAGTTTGTCATAAGTCTTGTCGAAATCAGCAGGCTTACATGTGATACTCTTAACAAATATTTCTGATTCCTTATCAGTAAGAGCCTTCTGGTATTTTGCCTGTGATTCTATAACAGTATCAAAGTGTGGAATATAACCGGCATCTGCAAGTGAAATTTCATATGCCTTTTTGAATGTATCTTCAAATCCGGGATATCCGAAGGAAGCAGCTTGAATGTTCTTTGCTGGATCTCCGAATTCTTTACCGTTAACAATCAATGACAAGTCAGTGTAGTTAGCTTTCTTGTCATCAGCAAGCTGATCATTCTGAATGAAGTTAGCTGGAATACCATCGACTTCGTCTGTGTACTGTTCGCCCTTATTACCGTTTTGGAGGAACTTGATTACTTCAGGTTTTGACTGCCATTCAAGGTACTTAATTGCTTCTTCTGCATGTTCACTAGCTTTTGGAACTATAATATACAATCCATTAGGATTATATTTCATTTTTGGATGTTTACCTTCTGAGTTTGTGAATGGATCACATGGAATCATATCTGCTCCAGGAACCTGCTTTTTGAGCTCAGTTATCAAACCGGGAGTAACTCTTATCGGATAATCATAATTATGTATCATGAATCCGATTCTTCCTTGTGATACGTCTTTTTCATACTGTTTGCCATCTTTATCAAGTGCAAACTGAGGATTCAATATACCTTCGTTGTACAACTTGTTCAAGAATTTCATACCATCCTTAAATCCTGGAATTACCCAGTTTGGCAATGTCATTCTTTGTTCTTCTGAAATAGGTTTCTTAAAGGATTCTAACAACATTGAAGTAGTCCAGTTAATGTTGTTTGGATCAACAAATGTGCTGAAAGGATAGTTCTTGTCGCCAAGTTTTCCCGGATCCTTTTCCTTAAATGCCTTCATTACCTGATACCATTCATCAGTAGTAGTAGGAACTGACATTCCAACTGCATCCAGCCAGTCCTTACGGATATAAGCTGAGAAGCAACCTTCAATAACTCTCTTTGCAGGAACTGCAAGCTGTTTTCCATCAAATTTACCGTAATCAAGTAAAGTTTGACCAAGATATTTTGTAAGATTTGGAGCATTCTTTGTTAAAAGGTCTCCTAAATCAGTAAGTCCACCGCTCTTAACATAGTTGTATATAATACCGTCATTGTAAGTGAAGCTGATATCCGGTGCTTGGTTTGATGCCATAAGAACGTTCAGCTTTTCTACTTCCTGTTGTCTTAAAACAGGAACGAACTTTACATTAATGTTGTTCGGCTTACCGAAGTTCTCTTGTATCCATTTTGTCTGGAAATTATCATCTGCCTTATACCCGGGTGTAGCTCTGTCGAAAACTTCTACGGTTAATTCTACTGCAGGGCCTGATTTTGCCGCATTGGATGATGAAGCACTCTTTGAACTATCTGCATCTGTTCCGCCGTTTGAACCGCAGCCTGCAAATAGAGTAATGCTCATAGATGTCAACAGTGCCAAGCTTGCAATTCTGGTACTTAGTTTTTTCATTAATATCTCCTCCATTACTTTATTTTTATATATAAATCTTCAGATTATCCGAAGACCTTATATCAACCTTTAACAGCACCAATCATTATGCCGCTTACGAAGTGTTTCTGAAGCTTTGGATATACAAGAACTATCGGTAATGTAGCAAATACTACACAGGCAGCTTTAAGACTTTCCGGCAGAAGGTTCTGTGACATATTTCCGTCTCCTATGGATGCATCTACGGTCTGGCTGTTAACAATTATCTGGTATAGCTTTAACTGCAATGGATATAGTTTTGAATCAGAAATATAAAAGAGAGCGTCCATGAAGCTGTTCCACTTTCCAACTGC
The DNA here is from genome assembly GCF_000244875.1 of Clostridium sp. BNL1100. Classification (NCBI taxonomy): domain Bacteria; kingdom Bacillati; phylum Bacillota; class Clostridia; order Eubacteriales; family Clostridiaceae; genus Clostridium; species Clostridium sp. BNL1100. Next base: position 150,893 of record NC_016791.1, on the reverse strand, counting down.
ATAGAACAGACTCAGTGTAGCAAGTACAGGCTTTGACAAAGGGAGTACAATCCTGAAAAGAACACCTATATCATTACATCCGTCAAGGATTGCTGATTCTTCAAGACTCTCAGGTAAAGATGTAAAGAATGATTTCAAAACTATCAGATTAAATGCACTTAAAACTCCGGGTAATATCAAACTCCATGAACTATCCAGCATATGCAGGTTTTTAACCAACATATAATCTGGTATAAGTCCACCGCTGAAATACATTGTAAATATAATCATCAGCATTATTACATTTCTTCCTTTAAGCCTCTGCTTAGTGAGAGGGTATGCTGCGCAAATTGTCAGGAACATACCGATTATAGTGTACGCAAGAGTAATAATGACCGTATACACGAGCGACCAAATCATTGTTGAATCTTTAAGGATAGCCTTATATGATTCAACATTAAAGTTTACAGGCCAAACAAAAACCTTTGATGCCAGTATAGCCGAATTAGAGCTTAATGAAACAGCCACAACATTTAATACCGGGAACAAGCAGAGTATAACACTAATTAACGTAATTATATTTATAAATATATTAAAAACCTTATCACTGGTTTTATAAACCATTTTCTATACCACCTTTCTTCTACCAAATACCTTGCTCGCCGCTCTTATTTGCTATCCAGTTAGTTACTGACAGGAATACTAATCCGACAATTGACTGGAACAATCCTACAGCAGTTGCTATGTTATACCTGGAGGACTGCAGTCCGACCCTGTATACATAAGTACTAATAACGTCCGAAAAGTCTTTAACCTGCTGGTTTCCGAGAATATAAGGACGGTCAAATCCTATCATTGAAATCTTACCTATATTCAATATAAACAGGATAATTATTGTAGGCTTAATTGCCGGCAATGTTATGCTCCATATTTTTCTAAGTCTTCCCGCACCGTCTACATCTGCAGCTTCATATAATTCTGCAGGTATTCCGGTTATAGCTGCGAGATATATGATCATACCCCAACCTGCACTCTGCCATATACCGATGCCGGTATAAGTAGCTAACCAATGCCACTTTTCAGTTAAGAAAGGAATTGTTTTAAATCCCATTGATTTGATAATTGTATCAATCATACCAAAATTCGGTGCAAATATCTGAAGTGCTATACCTCCGATAATAACCCATGACAAGAAGTGCGGAAGATAAAGCATTGTCTGAGAAATTCTTTTATATCTTACGGATTTTACTTCATTAATAATAATTGCTAAAATAATTGGAGCCGGGAATCCGAATAACATATCAAATCCGTTAAGCAGGAATGTATTTTTAAGTGCTCTGTAAAAATCATCGGATTTGAAAACTTCCCTGAAGGCATCCCAACCTATCCAAGGACTGGCAAATACACCCTCAAATATGTTGTATTCTTTGAATGCTATAACGATGCCATACATCGGTACATATTTAAATAATATAAAGTATGCAACCGGAAGCACCAACAATAAATAAAGATAAATATCTCTTTTTAAGTAATGGCCAAACCCCTTTTTAGGAAGTTTATTTGGTAACGCTTTTGAAACAGCAGTATTAGTTTTCCCCATGCAAACAGCAACCCCCCTGGTTTAATTTTTTGGAATCTATTGTAATAGATAAAAGCTTTGGTTCGATCTGCTGATGGCATTATTTTATCACTAGAAAATTTCAGTTCAAGAATGACAATTTTTTAAGTATTTCAATTTTAATCATTTTGTCTGTGTTTAGGGGCAAAAGGAGTACAAAAAACGTAAATTGGTTGTACAATAATCAATTTTGATTCATATAATTAATATTAAATATTAACCCTTTACCGGATTGATTGCAAAGGATTATTTTTAATTTTTTTCTCGGAATATAACTGTTTTAACTTGATTTTTCCAAAAAATTTTTATATTAATTTATAGGTAATGAATTAAATATTAATATATAATAGTGATTATGATATTTTAGACACAAAACACAATGGGGTGCAGTAATGATGAAAAATTATTCGATAATTGTGAAATTAATGATTGTCCTTTCTCTTTTTATAATAATACCTATTATTACTATTACTTTTATTTTCAATTATGGGATAATGAAGTACTCAGAAGATGAAATAGGTCGTTCCGGTCTTGGTAAGCTTGATTCTGCAAAAAGCGTTACTGATCTTTTGGCTCAGACTATTAGTAATGAGAGCCTTCATCTTTCTTTGGATGAAACTCTTAACAAATTATATGGCATGGATGATATACATCAAGCCATTAAGGACAGCGATAACAATTTAATGCTGTATCAGTTTGTATCCAAGCTATCAGACATAGTTAAAACTAACAATGCCTATTCCTCCGTGTACTTGTACTTAGACAATTCAAATTATGTAGCAACAAGCAATGGCGTGTATCCCAAGGATAACTTTCCCGATGATACCTGGCTTAAATCCTATATAAAAAGCAAAGAGTTGGGAGAGCCGTTATCATGGACAAATCCCAGACCAAGCGATACCAACGGAAACAGCTCCGTTATTTCATATATATTCCCTTTAACCTATACCACAAATCTTAAAGGGTCTATTACCATAAATGTATATGAAAGCAGACTTAGCACATTAATAAACAGCAATAACTACGATATCAGCGACTTTATAAGTATTATAAATTCCAAGGGTGAAGTAATATCTTCTGTTGATAAGAGCATCCTAAATAAGAACTTGTCAAATATATCCTATATATCCAAGATTCTGGGCAGTAGTATAGAAAGAGGACATTTTATAGAAAGCATTAACGGTAAAAGGTTTCTTATTACATATCTGAAAACTGGAGCCGAAAATTGGACATATGTAGGTGTCTTTTCTCTGAATACCCTGACTACCAAGGTAAACTCACTGAAAATGTCCATAATTTATATTTCAATATTCTTATTAGTACTTTTTGTACTGCTGTCATATGTAATTTCACGTAGATTGTTCAACCCCGTAAAAAAACTGGTACAGGAAATAAAATCCAGAAAAGGTATTGACATTATAGGAAATGGAAATGAGTTCACCCTTCTGTCCAAAACCTTTGATGCTATGATAAAGCAAGAGGATCAGTTATTCCGTACCATTGAAAAGGATCATAAAAATCTCCGTGAAAACTATTTACTGAGCCTTTTAAGAGGAAAGCCTTCAATCGTCGAAGATGAAATGAATCTTTTCCCGTTGAAGAACACCCTGTGCTGTGTAATATACATAGATAAGTACAATGATTTCGTATCAAACTTCTCATACGAGCATCAGTATTATCTTAAATCAGTAATATTGAACCTGTCTGAAGAAAAGGTAGGTGAATCTTATAAATGTTCAGGTGTTGTTTTAGATGGGGATAAGATGGTTCTTATCGTAAATATTTCCGCTGAGGATGCTGTAAGTGTTACTTCCGTATTGAAAAATGCTTTCTCTATTGTTCAGAGGGAAGCGGCAAAAGTTATAGAAACAACCATATCTGTTTGTCTCGGAGGTATTTACGATGACATTCTGAATATAAGGAATTCGTATAATGAGGCGCAGAATCTCATAAAACAAAGATTTATGATGGGACACGAGGCTTTTATAAGTCAAAAGGAAGAGTCATCTGACACCAACAAGTATTTTTACCCCTTTAATATAGAAAAACAGCTATTCAACAATATTGATATCGGTTCAAAAGATGCACTTTTAATTTCCCTAAGCTGTTTTTTTGATGAAATTAAGCAAAATAAGAACCTCAGCTATGACAATGTTATGCTCATACTGAACCAGTTACTTGGAAACACCATTAAGTATTTGCTGGATTTAAACATCAGCGTCAGCAAGGTTTTTGGAAATGACTTTAACATATACAGTAAGCTTGCAGAGATTGAAACTCTTGACGAGGCAGGTTTGTTCCTGTCAAATATTTATTTGCAGATTATTGAGTACAATGAAAAGTTCAAGGTTGAAGGGACATCCCATATAGTCAAAATTTTGGATTACATTCATAAAAATTACAAAAAGGATATTGCAATTAATACTCTTGCAGAACATGTGGGACTTAGCTATTCCCACGTAAGAAAGATATTTAATGACGAGACCGGTGAGAACATTGTTAACTATATAAACAACATGAGAATTGAAGAAGCACAGCGACTCCTGCGTCAAACAAACATGAATATTAATGATATAGCACTTAGTCTAGGATATAACAATAAACAGAGCTTCAACAGGTTCTTTAAGAAATATGTAGGTATTAACCCCGGAGAATACAGAAGTATAAAGGCCAATTGACCCTGCTCCCTTTGGTAGGATATTGGCAGGTGCAGCAAGTTAAAGACCAGAATAAATCACAAAGTGCTTGAAAAATGGCAAGTAAGCGGTGTATGTCTTACTTGCCATTTTTTGTCAGTGGAAACCTATATTTTATTAACCTTCATATCCATAATCATTGATTTAATTCCTCCCAATGGCCAAACAACATTTTTGGATACACCTCTATAATTGCTTCCATACATTTCAAACACATTGGAAGACACTTGAATCTCTGGAAGCCTCCCTAGTAATTTTTCCCCGTCAAAAAGATATGCCAGCTGAACAGGTGTTGCAAAATCGCCTTGGGGTGTGAAATCACCACCTGATGCCATCAGTACCATAATACCTTTGTCTCCGCCGAGGAGCTCTTTTGCCGTTTTATCGCTTTCTTTGACCTTTGGGTTTGGGAAGCCCGGCTGAGGAGTACCATCAAATGCACTTACGGCACTTCCTGTATATGGCAGTTTGTACAATGCGGCATTTTTCTTGTCAGTATTGGCAGCCTTAAGAATACCATCTTCTATTAAAGGATACCTGTAGCTTTCATTAAATGTCCCTTCCGAATCAAAAAAAGACATTAAACTTGTATCTTCAGGATTCAAGGAATTATATAGTGTAAACTCTTTACTAAATAACTTTTTCTCCAATTTTCCTGAAAAGAGTGAGGTATCTGTCCCAAATGACCTTCCGTTCAAATCGGATATAAACTTCAAAAGAGGAGTTTCATCCACAGTTAAGAATACAACGGGATAATTTCCTTCTGTAAAATCAACCCTGTTTTTATATGCACTGAGTATCTCATCAGACATACTCAAAAAGTCATTTCTATCATACCGCCTGTCTTTGAAGCCGATAAAACCATCCATTATGCTGGCAGAGGATTTCTCTTTAAAAACGAGCTCCACATCAATCGCCCTGTCCTTGAACCTTAAATCCAGGCCCTTGTCATTGCAAAGGGAAACAGAGATATTATCCATATTGATTTTATTTGAAAAAATGAAGCCGTTATGATTTTTCCCCAGTTGCTCAATTGCCTCCTCTATTTCATAAACAAAGTCTTCATCTTTAATAATTTCCTTTGCAACATCAATTTCCATTATTTTATTTGAGTTTAATTCGTACGGATACTCAATTTTTGCTTTCAATGCAGACCGGGCATTCTTTTCAAGGTCCTCCAGTCTATAGTTGCCTATGGCACCGGATACTCCTATAAAACCCCCATCATATATGCGAAGCCCTGTTTTTGTTATATCCTTCCCTCTAACTGATTTGATTCTGCTTCCCGAAACATTTATTGACGTTTGTATGGTTCGAATTGAATATAATTCTTTCATAAAAAACCTCCCCCCTACTGTACGTTAATGTTGTTAACCCTGACATATGGCCCGCCAAATCCCACGGGAAGCGGATATTGTTCCATCTTTCCACATCCTCCCGTAACAAATGATAAAAGCTCTACGTCATTTGAAACACCATCTACTTCTGATAATGTTTTAAATACGTTCCCGGTAATAACAGAAATGTTTACCGGTTCAGAAATTTTTCCATCTCTGATCATATAAGCAAGAGTCGGAGCTATGGTGAAGGTTGACATACCGGAACCATGACTTATATTCTCTATATAAATACCGTTTTTTACTTTACTGAACAATTCTTCTTTTGATTCGCATCCGCCCTCAATATATGTAGTAGTCATTCTTACAATCGGCTCGTACTCAAAATTTATTGATCGGGCATTTCCCGTGAGGTTCTCTTCCAGAATAGCTGCAGTTGAACAGTTGTGAAGTCTTCCTGCCAGGATACCATTCTTTATGAGATACGTTTTCCTGGCCCTTGTACCTTCATCGTCAAAAGCACAAAAGCCACTGCCAGGTTCATTCCCGTCATCAATTATTGTCAGTATGTCAGAACCCACTTTAGTTCCTAAAGTCCACTCTTTCTTCATGGTCTCATCTGCAACCATAAAGTCCGACTCACTTTTATGCCCGAAGCTTTCATGCGCAAATACTCCCGCTGCAATCGGTGACAATACAACCGTATAAATTCCCTTTTCTACAGGTTTTGCGTTAAGCAGGAAATCTTCACATTTGTCTATAAATCCTTTAAGACCCTGCTCCTGACTCAATAACTCATCAAATTTATCTGATCCCTTTTGAAAGGCTTCTCTAAACTTCCTCTCTCCCTCTGACATGGCAAAACTTATCCTAAAGCCACACCTCTGGGTATCAAATTTAATCTCCGCCCCTTTACTGGAATAGAACTCCTTGACTTTCTTGCAATCAATGTAACTGGCAGCCCAGTTTTTAATAAATTTGTTTTCCTCAACAGTAGAGAACATACTTTTTAGAAGATTTATTTTTTCATCCTCAGACACTTTAAAAACATCATTCTGAGTAAAATTTAAAAATTTGCCTTTATTAACCTCAAATTTTTTAACAACCGGATTATCATTTATGTGTGTATCAGGCTTAGCCATTGCACTGAGCTTATCGATTTCATCCTGAATCAGCTCCGGCTGAGAATTAGATGAATAATACCATCTTCCGCCGTCGTAAACTCTTACAAACGCTGCCTTATAATTCCTGACTTTGTATTCGGTCATTTCACCGTTTGTAAAGGTTATAATTGTTTCAAAAACGTCTTCAATTCTGACATCAGTATATAAACCCCCGTGAAATTTATACATTCAATCACTCCCCGCATTAATTTTCCACATTCTGCCACTTATTAAAGTGTACTATATTCTTTACATTTTATTCAACCATATAACAATTTTTATTGGTTCAAATTTAAGCTCTTAGCCCTTTGTATAAAATTAAATCCGGCCAATATTCGGCTTAGTAACTTTTCCATCCAATGAACCTGTATTTGCCTATTTCAGGGACGAAATCAAGAGCGGCTGCAAAACCAACCATAATTGGTCATCTGCAGCCGCCTCTTTACATTACTAATATATCCTTCTCCCTAATTCATCAGGTATTCCTGTTTTACGATAGAAATATGTGTTTATTACATCTCTCCACTCTATGGAATGTTCCAGCTGTCCACCTAGTCTTTCCGATACATGCCGGAATATTTCTTCACTGACCAACCCTTTAAGACTCTTCCACTTGTTAATTAATTCTTCTACCTCTTCAACACCTTTAAAATGGGTGTTGTAAATATATTGAATTAATGTTTCACCTGATTTTAGTCTGTAATCATATGATACATGGTGGAAAAACAGCAGCAGTTCTTCCGGACACATCTCCACATTTTCATAGATCTCGGCAACATCCTTATGATACTGTCCTGCATATCCCGTTCCGTTCCTGACTGTCCTGTCAACACCTATTCCCTTATGGTCTGCCCTGTGATATGTTCCCCACTTGTCATATTCATATCCGTCAACGTTAGGCCCGTAATGATGATTAGGATTAACCATCCATCCAATTCCCAGAGGTGAAGTATAATTTTCATACGTTCTCCATGAACCCATCAGCATTTCTTTTACTGTATTTACAACCTTTTCGTTGTTTGAATAAGTCATTCGAACCCATTCATCAGTAATTTGTTCTGTTGACAAATCCGGATTCCAGCACAGTCGTGCATAACCGTAAGTGTTTGATTGGGCCATCTGATGCCCCGTCCAATTCAGGTCATTTCCAATATTCGTTACAGCTGCCATTCCGCCGAACTTATTATTAAACACTGAACCTGTAATAATTTTTTTAACACTTGTGTCCTTACCTTGTGCCATTGTATCAAAATCCAGTATCTCCTTCCACATTGGCACCAGATAGCATAAATGCTTCTGCTGTCCTGTGTACTCCTGAGTTATCTGAAGCTCCAACAGCTGGTTTGTTTTTTGCAGTCCCCCGAATAAGGTCGATACCGGCTCACGCACCTGAAAATCCATAGGCCCGTTTTTAATCTGGAGTAATACATTTTCCTTAAACAAGCCATCCAGAGGCATAAAGTTGTCATAGGCAGCCCTTGCCCTGTCAGTTGTGAGGTCACGCCAATCCTGCATACAATTGTATACAAAGCATCTCCATATAACCAGACCCCCATGTGGTTCCAAGGCTTCAGCAAGCATATTGGCACCGTCTGCATGGGTTCGTCCGTAGGTAAAAGGCCCGGGCCTGAATTCCGAATCAGCTTTAATCAAAAAACCTCCAAAGTCAGGTATCAGCGAGTATATCTCATTAACCTTTTCCTTCCACCATTTTGATACCTGAGGGTCTAAAGGATCGGCAGTGGAAAGTCCTCCTATTTCAATAGTACTTGCAAAATTGGCGCTAAGATAAAGTTTTATCCCATAATCCCCAAATATTTTTGCCAGATTTGCAACTTCTTTAAGATATCTGTCTGTAATAAGCATGCTCTCATACTTGTGGACGTTAACATTATTTATAACAATACTGTTTATCCCCACTGAACACAGAAGTCTTGCGTAGTCTCTGATTCTACCCAGGTCATCTGTTATTTTATTATCTGTAAAGAAAATAGATTTACCTGCATAGCCTCTTTCGATACTTCCATCTATATTGTCCCAATGGTTTATAATACGAAGCTGATTTACAGGGTTTTCAATCTTTAAAATCCCTTCAATCACTGTCTCAGTCTGCAATAGTCTTAACAGGCCAAATACTCCATAAAGCAAACCTTTTATGGTAGTACCGGCAACAACTATTGCTTCACCATTGCTAGTTTTAGTTCCTTTGATTATAAAGCCTTCACTCCCGATTTGAACTACCTCATCATACTTTACATACGAGTCTATTTCGTCTCCTCTTCCAAGTACCCCCAGAACTATAAAAGAGCTTTGTTCCGACTCAACTGCTACAGCAGCATCTACTCCCAATATTCCTTTAATGCCCCTTTTAAGCTCATCTAATGCAATTCCGGTATCATCTGATCCTTGTGAAACAACTATATTGGAAGCCCACTTGGAATATGTTCCCTTTAACTGACTGTTTTCAAGTAAATGGTATCCAAGCCAGCAATTATATCCTTTCGAATCATATATTTCAGTGTTTATGGTTGTATTAGGCACTCTATTTACCCCCGATAGTCATCTTATCTATAGCTTCCCACAATCCGTTAAGATAGGCTATACCTAATGCTCTGTCATAAAGACCATAGCCCGGCCTCGCCTTTTCTCCCCATATCATTCTGCCGTGATCAGGGCGTATATATCCTGTAAAGCCTATATCATAGTAAGCCTTCATGATTTCAAACATATCGAAGGAACCGTCTGATGAAAGGTGTGAAGACTCATGGAATTTTCTTTCTCCGAAGAACTTCAGATTCCTTACATGGCCAAAATGTATCCTTCCCATTTTACCGAAGTATCTTATCAATTCAGGTATGTTGTTCTCGGGATTTGCACCTAAAGAACCGCTGCAAAGAGTTAATCCGTTATATGGACTGTCAACAAGCTTTACAAGCCTTTCAAGATTCTCTTTGCATGTAACAATTCTTGGCAAACCAAAAAGAGGCCACGGTGGATCATCCGGGTGTATGGCCATTTTTACATCGGCCTCCTCACATGCAGACATGATATTTTCAAGAAAATATTTAAGGTTGTCAAATAATTTATCCTCATCTACGTTCTTGTATTTTTCAAATGTATCTTTCAGTTCACTTAATCTTTCAGGCTCCCAACCCGGCAGAGCAAAACCGTTAGAGCTTTTTGCAGTGTCTTCAACCAATTTAACCGGGTCTATGTCCTTTACTATATCATGGTCATAGCAGAGTGCGTTGGACCCATCCAGTAATGGATATGCAAGGTCATTTCTCAGCCAGTCAAATACAGGCATGAAGTTATAACAAATAACCTTTACCCCTACTTTTCCCAAGTTAATTATAGACTGTCTGTAGTTTTCAATATACTTATCCCTGCTTGGCAACCCCAGTTTGATATCTTCATGTACATTTACACTCTCGATAACCTCAAGCTTTAAGCCAGCTTTTTCAACCGAGTCCTTGAGTGCGATAATTTTATCCATTGGCCAAACCTCGCCAACAGGCACGTCATACAAAGCTCCTACAACTCCCGTAACGCCGGGTATTTGTCTTATTTGCTCCAAACCTATGCTGTCGTCCTTTTCACCAAACCATCGAAAGGTCATTTTCATAAGTATCATCTCCTTAATACATCGTTTTATTTTACATATTTTCCTAATACGTTTTTAACTGCATCTTTACCTGCAATAAATTCCTTGAAATACCCTTCAATTTTTTCACCCAGCCCTACATCATACAGATTCACACCGAAAATCTTATCATTCGATAACAATGGCTTTAAATGCTCTCCAACTTTTTCTGCCTTTCCCAGCTCAATGCCTTCAAGATATGTTTTTAATTTGTCTAGCATCGGGTCAGGACTCAGCTCCATGGCATTTCCATTATCGTCTATACCCATGAGATATCTGCACCAGCCTGCAATTACAAGAGGTATATATGTTAAGCTTTTTACATCATAAGTAGGATGGCTGACATATGTTTTTATTGTTTCACCAAAACGAACCGGTATTTTTTGTGATGTATCACAAGCGATTCTTTGTGGTGTATCCGGAATATAGGGATTTGGGAAACGCTGATTTATTACTTCGTCTATGAAAGCCTGCGGCTCTATGATTCCGGGGTTAATAACTACAGGCATTCTTTCTTTATAACCTATATTTTCTACCAGCTTTCTCAACTGTGGGTTCTTCATTTCATCGGCTATGAGTGTATAACCCAAAAGGCATCCGAATACGGCAAGTGCAGTATGCAGAGGATTTAAGCATGTTGTAACCTTCATTCTCTCTACATTTTCAACTGTACTTTTGTCTGTGAAATACACGCCAGCATCCTCAAGAGGCATCCTACCATTGGGGAATTGGTCTTCAATTACCAAGTACTGGGGTTTCTCAGCATTTACAAATTGTGAAATATAAGTATTTCTATTGGTGCGAATTATCTCTGTATCCTCAAGTCCCATCTCTACTAAAGCCTTGTTTACTGTTTCAGAAGGCCTTGGAGTAATTTTATCAATCATTGAACATGGGAATGAAACCTTTGAAGGATTATTTATGTATTCTAAAAATTCCTTTTCTACTATTCCATTATCAACCCATTTTTGTATAAGTGTCTGGATAGACTTTTTAAGAAGATCTCCGTTATGTGAACAATTATCCATACTGACCATTGCAACCGGAAATGCTCCTGCCAAGAATCTGCCGTACAGCAAGGATGCCGTCTTTGCAATGAGACTCTTAGGCTCCTTGAATCCATTCTCCATATCGTGTACTACATCAGGCAGAAACTCATTTGACATTCCTGTCAGTGAATATCCCTTTTCTGTAATTGTAAAGCTGACTATCTGTAACGACGGCTTACGGAAAATTTCCTTTAGCCTCTTCCAATCCGCTGTTCTGGCTGTATCTCCCACCAAACTTTCGGAAACACTCCCAATAATTTTCTTTTCAAGACTTCCATCGGGATTAAGGTGAACCAATAAACTGAGATTATCATAAGGTTTGTATACTTTATCAATAATTTCATAATCAAAGGTTTCCGCAACAATTATTCCCGAATCCGCTTTTCCCTCATTTAGAAGATTTTGCTGTAATGCTGCTATAAATCCTCTAAATATATTACCGGCACCAAAATGAATCCATCTAGGCTCTTCTGTGGTTTTTCTCAGCATTTCGTCATAATCAAATTTAGGTACTTCTACTTGGTTTGCTTTCCATGCACTGTAATCCTTTATTCCATTTCTATTTAATTTCATATTGTATTTCCACCCCCGCAAAGTATAAAAGTTATTTAATATTTCCGGCGCATTTAAGCAGTTGATAAGCAGGCAAAACATTAATAAAATATCCCAAACAGAACTTTGGCTAAAAATTCGTCAGGGATAATATTTAACTTTAGGTTATTGCCATATTTAAAAATGCTATCAACATCTTCGTCATCATTATAGGTAATATACCTTTTTCAATCAATATTCACTTTTAATCAGACCATATAATTTTTAATTAAATAAGTAAAACAAATAGCGGGAAGCATTGTATTTCCCACCGTTATATAAAAAAGACTGCCTTATTAAAAAGGCAGTCTTTTATCTTCATGTACAAAATTACTTTCTAGCTACACCAGATTTTCTAGCTGCTTCTGCAACTGCTGCTGCAACTTCTTTTGCTACTCTTGGATCAAATGGAGCTGGAATTACATACTCTGCATTTCTTTCTTCATCGCCAACAAGTCCAGCGATTGCATATGCAGCAGCTATCTTCATTTCATCATTTATTTCACGAGCTCCTACATCAAAAGTACCTCTGAAGATACCAGGGAATGCAAGAACGTTATTAACCTGATTTGGATAGTCTGAACGGCCTGTTCCAACAACAGCAGCACCTGCTTCGAGAGCGTCTTCAGGCATAATTTCAGGAGTTGGGTTTGCTTGAGCAAATATAATTGGATCTTTAGCCATTGACTTAACCATTTCTTTTGTAACCTGGTTAGCAGCTGAAACTCCGATAAATACGTCTGCTCCAACCATAACATCCTTCAATAAACCTCTCTTACCTTCGAGGTTAGTGATTTTAGCCATTTCAGCTTTAATTGGGTTGAGGTTCTCTCTGCCTTCATATATAACACCCTTTGTATCACAGAGAACAACTTTTCTTAAGCCCATTGAGAAGAGAAGCTTTGTAATAGCTATAGCCGCAGCACCTGCTCCGTTTACAACTATTGAGATATCTTCCATTTTCTTACCAACAACTTTTAATGCATTGATAAGACCTGCAGCAGTAACAATAGCAGTTCCATGCTGGTCATCGTGGAATATAGGAATATCTGTTTCCTTCTTTAATCTTTCTTCTATTTCAAAGCATCTTGGAGCAGCTATATCTTCAAGATTTACGCCGCCGAAGCTTCCTGAAAGCAATTTAACAGTTTCAACTATAGTGTCAACGTCTTTTGACTTTATACAAAGAGGGAACGCATCAACGTCACCAAAAGTTTTGAACAAACAGCATTTACCTTCCATAACAGGCATACCTGCTTCAGGCCCGATATCTCCTAAACCAAGTACCGCTGTACCGTCAGTGATAACTGCTACAAGATTGTGTCTTCTAGTATATTTGTATGAGTTCTCAACGTCTTTCTGAATCTCGAGACATGGTTGAGCTACTCCCGGTGAATAAGCTAATGAAAGATCTCTTTTATCCTTTAAAGGAGCCTTACATACAACTTCTATTTTTCCCTGCCACTCTTCGTGGGCTTTAAGTGAATCCTCATAAATAGTACCCATTTGATATCCTCCAAACGTTTAATAGTAAATATGTCGGTTTTTTCTTAATGCAAGAAACAAATAAACGATACTTCTATCGAAAGAATTAAGTATGTTTATTTGTTCCTTTTAATTTTACACTATTGTGAAATCTTTCACAACCTATTTTTAATTCTTTTTATTAAAGATACTTATCTTGTTTTAAAAAACTTATATATCTTTAACTTCGTCGATAACTGCTCTAACCTGTTCAGCTGAATGTTTCAGAAGTTGTAATTCTGCATCTGAAATGTTCAATTCAAGAACTTTTTCAGCTCCGTTACCGCCAACTATTGTAGGAACGTTCACTAAAACATCCTTTATTCCGTATTGTCCGTCAAGAACAGTACCAACAGGCATGATAGTATTGAAGTCCTTCAAAATGGATTCAACTATTCTGTTGATTGAAAGAGCTATACCATAGTAAGTTGCTCCCTTATTCTTTATAATAGTTGCTCCTGCTACCTTAACTTCACTGAAAAGAGCGTCCTTATCAATGTTTAAGCCGTTAATTTTAACATATTCATCAAACGGTATGCCTGCAATATGAGTTGCACTCCATAATGGTAACTGAGAATCACCATGTTCACCAACTATATAACCGTGAACGTTGGCAATGTCTACATCCAATGCTTGGCTGATGTGAGTTCTTAATCTAGCACTGTCAAGAACTGTACCTGATCCTATAACTTTATTTGCTGGTAATCCTGACCACTTTTGAGTCATGTACGCTAATACGTCAACAGGATTTGATACACTTACTATTACACCTTTATTATAGTGCTTCATAAGTTCAGTAACTATGCTCTTCATTATCATAGTATTCTTCTTTGCAAGATCCAAACGTGTTTCGCCTGGCTTTCTTGCTGCACCTGCAGTTACAACTATAACATCGCAATCCTTAACATCTGAATAGTCACCGGAATAAACTGTCATATTTCCTGCAAATGATAAACCATGGCTGATATCAAGAGCTTCGCCATAAGCCTTCTCTTTATTTACATCAATTAATACCAATTCAGAAACCAAGTTGTTTATAGACATCGCATACGCAGCTGATGCTCCAACAAATCCTGCTCCTATGATCGCAACTTTAAAACCCATTAAAATCCCTCCATATTTTTCACAATTGCTATTAGCGTAACACAATATGTTTTAATATACAAACATAATTTTCCCTTTTTTTTTAGATTTCTATTCCAATTAATCACGAATTTTTAAGAATACATCATTTATTGTGGCCAAATCAAGTATTTTTAAACCTTATTACTCTATTTGTATACAAAATAATGATTTTAACAAAAAAAAGACATCCTAAAATGTCTTTTTTTGTTTTTTATATATTTCTTTCGTATATTAATCTAAGGCCCTCTAATGTAAGAGTAGGATTTACGTCATTTATGGTCATTGATTCCTCAGCTATAAGTCTTGAAAGCCCTCCTGTTGCAATAACCCGTATGTTATCCTCCCGCATTTCTTTTTTGATTCTATTTACAATATAATCAACCTGACCTACGTATCCATAAAAAACTCCTGACTGCATACTTGAAACCGTATTCTTTCCGATAACACCCTCAGGTTTTACCAGATCAATTCTTGGTAACTTTGCAGCCTTTTGATACAATGCTTCCGCACTTATCTTCATACCCGGACATATGACACCGCCCAGATATTCGCCCTTTTCCGATATTGCACAAAAAGTAGTAGCAGTACCCATATCGACAATAATCAGGGGGCCGCCGTACAGTTCAAAACCGGCTACGGCATTTACTATCCTGTCGGCACCGACTTCCTTTGGATTTTGGTACCTGATATTTATTCCCGTTTTTGTTCCGGGACCTATAATCATGGGCTGAGTATTTATATATTTTTTTATGGCATGTTCCAACGTATACATAATCGGGGGTACAACGGATGCAACAACCACTGCCTCAACCTCATCTACAGAAAGCTTCTCATGGTTAAACAATCCAAGTATCAGCATTCCCAGTTCATCCGAAGTCCGTTCTTTATTTGTGGCAAGTCTCCAACTTGCAAGCAACTTTTTCCCTTCAAATACACCCAGAACAATGTGTGTATTCCCTACATCCACTACTAAAACCATATTACCTCCA
The DNA here is from genome assembly GCF_000244875.1 of Clostridium sp. BNL1100. Taxonomy (NCBI): domain Bacteria; kingdom Bacillati; phylum Bacillota; class Clostridia; order Eubacteriales; family Clostridiaceae; genus Clostridium; species Clostridium sp. BNL1100. Next base: position 135,179 of record NC_016791.1, on the reverse strand, counting down.
GATAACAAGGCCTAAACCCCAAGCCTCATACTCCTTATTTCTTTTAACTCAAGATCTATTTCTTTTTGTATCCTTATTATATCGTTTGCAATGTCCTCAACAGTTTCCTCGGCACGGGGTTTGATAGCAGGTCTCTGGAAATGCTGTTTGTATGGCTCTCTATTTTCTCTGCCTTGAAAATTCTCCCGGTGGTAATTCCTCTGATGGTTATTTTCTCTGTGCTGAGTATCTTTCGAAGCTGATGCTTCTCTGCTTGTATTATCTCTTTGGTTATTTTCCCTGGGAGTAAAGTCCCTTTTTTGCGTATTGTTTTCCCTAGGCTGGTAACCTTCTTTTTGCTGGTCTCTGGGAGGTCTGGTACTTCTGACATGACTTTCCTTGTGATGTGTCTCTCCGTCCTTCTGATATACCTTTTGTTGCGGTGCAGGTTGAGTTGTCTGCTGCCCGGCCTGTCCATCATCCCTTACATAATTTTTTCTCGGGTATTCATTCTTCTTAACCACTGATAAAATCCTCCTTGCCATATTTGCTAAGCACTATGTATATCCCAGCAAGCCCCTAACCTGAATCTCACCTGCTGATATTTCTCTCGTCACTCCATCTTTACATTGTACAATAAGTCTTCCGTCAGATGCAACGGATTGGGCTGTTCCAATATATTCTACATCTTTGTAAGCAACCTTTACTTCTTTTCCTATGGTGACCGAATACTCCGTCCACCTATCTATTATCTCTTGGTTTTTTCCAAGTAGCACGCTTTTATATATTTTTTCAAAATTGGTCAGAATACAGCCAAGCAAATTGGACCTTGATACGGTTTTACCTTCGTACATTTTTAATGAAATCGCCTTTTGCCGTATCTCATAATCAAAATGCTCCGAATCCTGATTTGCATTTATTCCTATACCAACAACAACATAATTAACATGACCCGGCTCGGCACTTAACTCGGTGAGAATACCTCCAAGTTTTCTGCCATCTAATATTATATCATTAGGCCATTTTATTCCGCAAACTATTCCTTGGGTCTCCTTTATTGCTTCAACTACCGCAACGGAAGCCGCAAGTGTTATTACCTGAATATTTTCAGGTTCGAGTTCCGGCCTTAAGACTATTGAGAACCATATTCCTTCCGATGTATCAGACTGCCATTGCCTTCCTATCCTGCCCCGCCCCGTTGTCTGCCTATCCGCTACAACAACCGTTCCATGAGCACAGCCTTCGTTTGCAATTTTTTTTGCATAATTATTTGTTGAATCTACTTCCTCAAAGTGCTGTATATCCGCTCCAATCATCTGTCCCTGTGGAATATCAATTTCCCTCTTGTCAAGTATATCCGGGGCTTTAAGAAATCTATATCCTTTTTTTGAGGATGACTCTATAGTATAACCGTCTTTTCTCAATTCATTTATATGTTTCCAAACTGCAGTTCTGGATACGTCCAAAGCTTTACTGATATCTTCGCCTGATATATATTTATCTTCTTCTTTTAGTATTTTTAAAATCTGATTTTTCACATGAAACCTCTGTCTAAAATATTTTGTTTAATTCAGGCTTTCTTATACAATAGATTTCCCCAGACCCGGTTGTAAATACAGCTTTTCCACCGTCACTGCTTTTTATCGTATTAACTTTACCCATTTCTTCAAGCCTGCTGAAAAAACTGTATAAAAGGTAGTCGTCAAATTCATGGTACTGTTCTCTGAAATTATTTATTATATTATTTATGTACAGAGTTTCAGAATTTTCATAAATAACAGGTAAATCCATGCACCTGTCAAGTCTGGCCGCTTCTCCCGCCAGTATAGTCGAAGTAATAAGACATTCCGGTTTACGGTAAGTACCGAAAATATATTTCTCCAGGGGAATTACTGATTTATTGTATAATTCAAGGTTCTCAGGCTTTTCTTTTATAGTATCGTAAACAAATCTGTCTGCCACATAACATTTGTCACTTCTAACATTTATCTTTATACAGGTAAGAGATTCCGAATTATATGAATACATGTCGTCCCTTGGGTTTATAAGACCTGCAAAACACTGCTGAACGTCACCCTCAATCATTACTTCCTTGTCAAAGAAAGCAGACAGTTTCAGACCGCAGTCGAGTATATCCGATACTTTATCAGAGCTGACATAATAATAAACCTCAGGCATTTTATCCTCCATATAATAAACGAAAAGACCAATCCATTATTATTACATTTTTTTAAATTCTACCATATACGTTCTGTTATGGGAAGGATATGTTTAAGAAAATACCTGTATTATTTTAGCAAAGAGGGGCCCCGCAAACCAGTTTTGATTTGCTACAGCCCCTCTTTAAATAACTATGTCTTTGTACTGAATTGCTCTATATTTTTAATAGATGCATTTAAACTACCTTCCAGCAGTTTATTTGCATGTTCCTGCTCTTGTTTAAACCTGTTTATAACCTGAATGGCCGGATCGAATTCTTCGTAGAACAATGCTATCAAATCCCCGGGTTGTGCATCGAGCATGGCTTTTTCCAGGGCCTCAGTTTCACTGTATATAATTTCTACATTTTCTCTTTTTGCTCCAGCGTTAATTATGCTCTGTTCAAATATATCCGCTACTTCTCCTCGTCTTCGCCCTCTTAAATCAATATCTTCCTTTATATAAATCTTGTGGAACGAGTTGGCACAAAGCTCACCAACCTCTTTTAAATTTGAATCCTGCCTGTCTCCCGGCATACCTATTATACCAACAAGTCTCTTGGCCTTTACCCTTTGCATGAATTTTACAACAGCAGAGTATCCTGCTATGTTGTGACTGTAATCTATCATTACTTTGAATGTTCCCATATCAAAGATATTAAATCTACCGGGATTAAGCTCCGTATCGGGCTGGAACGTACTCATGCCTTTTACTATTATATCCAACGGGACATTGAGCCCGATGAGTGCTGATATGGCAGCCAGAGAATTTTCTATATTACAGTCGACTATTCCTCCGAAAGTAATAGGGATATCATCCAAGCTTATAAGAGGAATCTTTCTGTTATTTCTTTGAATCCAAATATAGCTATCCCTTACGTATACAGCTATATTTTTAGGATTTTTGCAATGTCTTTTAAATACAGGGTTTGAAATACCCCTGCTGAACATTATGACGTTACTGCGAGTCCTTTCCAATATATAAGGTGTCATACTGTCATCAGCATTTAATACGGCATATCCGTCATGCTTTACAGCTTCTACTACAAGAGCCTTTGTTTTTGCAAGATCCTCAATTGTATTTATTCCGTCTATTCCAAGATGGTCGTCACTTATATTAATAAGAACTCCCACATCTGCCAGATCATATCCCAATCCTCTGCGGACTATTCCTCCTCTGGCTGTCTCCAGAACAGCAATGTCAACTTCCTTGTTTGCCAATATGACTTCTGCACTGACAGGGCCGGTATTGTCACCCTTTTGCACACATTCGTCGCCTATATAAATGCCGCTTGTAGAGGTCATACCTACATTATGTCCCAGAATTGAAAGGGTGTGTCTTATTAGTCTTGTTGTGGTGGTTTTACCGTTTGTACCTGTAACCGCTGCAACAGGGATGCTGACCGGTTTATTTGGCGGATACATCATATCAAGTATTGCATCAGCAACATTTACCGGTTCTCCCTCACTTGGGTGAAGATGCATCCTCAGTCCCGGCGCCGCATTTACTTCTATAATTGCACCCCGGTTGCTATCAATAGGTATTGAAATATCCTGCGCAGAAAAATCTACCCCTGCAATATCAAGGCCCATGGCTTTTGCAGCAGACAATGCATACTGTGCGTTCTTTGGATGGATTTCTCTTGTACAGTTTTTGGCTGTTCCTCCTGTACTAAGATTTCCGTTCTGCCTGAGATTAACTGTCTGTCCTTGTTTTAAAATGGTGTCAGGTGAAAACCCTTGAGTCTTAATATAATTTAATGAAATGTCGTCGAGTTTGATAAGGGTCAACGGCTTTTCATGATCTTCGCCTCTTAGAGGATTTGCGTTCTCATATTCCACAAGCTGTGCTATGGTACTGATTCCATCCCCTGTGACACTCGGAGGTCTGCGTTCAGCAACAGCACATACCTTTCCTCCTACTACTAGCACCCGGTAATCCTTACCGCAAACATATTTCTCAATTATGACCTTTTTTGAATATTTTCGTGCTTCTGTAAAAGCCACCCTGATTTTATCCTCAGAACAGATGTTTACAGTAACTCCTTTTCCCTGATTGGAATCTATCGGCTTAATTACCAGAGGATAGCCTACCTTTTCAACAGCCTCAAAGGCTTCCTGTTCGGTTCTTACAACAACTCCGTATGGAACCGGTATATTATTATCCATTAAAAGTTTTTTTGTCATCTGTTTATCTGATGCAATATCTACCGCTATACAGCTTGATCCATCCGTAAGTGATGCTTGAATTACCCTTGTGTACTTTCCGTAGCCCAATCTAAGAATACTTCCGTCGCCAATTCTTGTTACGGGGATTCCTCTTCTTTTTGCAGCCATATAAATAGCTTTTGTACTGGGGCCCATGTCGGTATCCGAGGATATATATTTTAATTCTTTCATTATTTTTTCTAAATCTATTGGGGTACCTTCAGCAAAGGCTTCTACTATTTCTATCGCTTTTCTACCGCATTCAACGGCAAAAGCCTCATTGCTGTATTCATAAATTATATAATACTGGGATGTATTACCTATTTGTCTTGTTTTGCCATATTTTACAAAGTAACCAAACCTGTTTTGTATTGCTATCATCAAATGTTCAGCTACATGTCCGATGTATGTTCCTTCAATAAGCCTTTCACCGAATCCTCCTACATACCCCACTCCGCAGGTGTGTTCTGCTATTTCAGGGAAAAATTCGAGAAGTTTTTTATTGAATCCCGGTATATCCTTGGTGGGGCCCTCTTCGTACTTTCCTATATCCACTACCATTCGGATAACCGGCTGATGACTGTATATATTCCTTCCTTTAAAGCAATATATGCTTTGAATCTGCACCTTGAAAAACCTCCTGATAAGTTGAAATTACAACATTTAATTATGTTTGTTTTCTTTAGGCTTTATTATTTTTCTCTGACTGATATCATATCCGTATCCACCGGGTAATATGTGTATGGTTACATTTGACAATGCAATAATTTCCTCTGATTTCAACTCTGAAACATTTGACTCCTGAATAGTATTTCCATCGATTACCGTAACACAATTTGTACCTATTACCTCAAAGGATGCATTTGAATATACCTTTATTGAAGTATCCTCATCTATACCGATTCCGAGAACTGAAGGGTTTTGGGCAACCCCTATCAAAAGTCTTCCTAGTCTTCCCCTTTGCTCAAAGTGCTGATCTATTATAACCTGATCTATAAATCCAAGTCCGGGAGACATGCCAAGGGTGCATTTTCTTGCAGCGGAATTTCCATTACCGTCAACTATCATAACACTGCTCATTACCGAAGCACCCGCACTTGTTCCTATAATAGGTATACCCTTTTTATACATATCCATAAGAACCTTGGCAGTTTTTGTACCGCCTAATATGCTTGTAATCCGCAGCTGGTCGCCTCCTGTAAAAAAAACCCCTGCAGCACCTGATATTTTTTGGGCCACAGAGTCGCTGTTTGCATCTGTTCTGCTGTCTACATTTAAAACATCTATGGATTTTACTCCAAGTCTTGAAAAAACAGTCCTATATTCCTTGCCAACTTCCTCCGGTTTTTGCGTAGCTGTTGTCAAAACCATGATTTTTGATTCCGGCCCCCCGCACATCTCAATGGCATGCTTGAGTACCTTACTCTGACCCCACTTATCTTCAGCTCCTCCTATTATCAACAGGTTTCCGTTCACCAAGTCTTCCATGTTTTCCTCCAAATATATTAAAGGTATATTATACTTAAATTTAGAATCCAAAATAGCTCATGGTAGTAGCCAAAAGCCTGTTACTAAAAGCCAGTCCTACACCCATGAGAATAATCGAGGCTGCAACAAGCATGACTCCAACTCTGCTTTTCTCATCTTTAGCGGCAAGAATACCCGAAATCACTCCTACCATTCCGAAAACAAACGGATAAATGAAAAGTGATAATATAGCGGAAATCCAACCTCCTAATAAAATAAGACCCTTCTTGAAATCTACATTATGTTGTGATATTTCGTGAACACTCATAATCTTCACTGCCTCCATAAGCCGTTTTTGCAGCTGTTAATAATGTGATAGTAGTTAATTCATAGCCTATTATTTGCAAAATGTCACTTTACTATTCATTTAACTAATAAATGCAAATAAAAGCATTTTTTTAACATATAATAATAATTGTTAAAAAATAGGAGGCCGCAATGAAAAAGTTCCTTATTTATATAGTACTTGTACCAGTGTTGATTTTTTGCAATCCCATTACTGTGTCGGAAATAAAGCCGGATTTGGCAAAAGAATCTACCGAAGCAGGACAGGCCAGGTCAGGGCTTTCACCAGCAGTTTTATATGTCTCAAAAAACTCAAATTATTTAAAAATAATGACACTTAACAATAATTTATATATTACGGATATAAACCAAAACTTTGATTTAAAGAAATACAGTGAAGTTGGTGTTGAGTCATCTAAAACAAAAATTTTGGTTAACAAGGATAATCCCTTGGATAAGAATAATATGAATGTTGACCTTGTAGATATTGATTCAAATAAAATAGTACTTGAAAAACCGGGGCTAAAGCTGGATTCCTCTGCTGCAAAGGCCTTGTATTCCATGCTCGCCTCAGCCCGCAGAGACGGAGTTGCAGGTTTTGTTTTAAACAGTGCCTACAGGTCAGAAGCCACTCAGAAGGAGATATTTACCTACAATCTCAGTGTTTTTACAAAAACCAGTAAAACTTATATGGAAGCCCTTGAAAAGACTCGTTTACTGGTAGCGATGCCCGGCTTTTCCGAACATCAAACAGGTCTTGCCGTGGATTTATTCAGTGTTAAGGGGTGGCATAGAAGTGATTTTAAAGGAACCAAAGAACAGATATGGCTAGACTCAAATGCCTATAAGTACGGCTTTATACTAAGGTATGGCAGCAACAAGACAGAAGTTACGGGAGCTACCTATGAGCCGTGGCATTTTAGATACACAGGAATTCCTCTTAGTACGTATCTATTTTCAAAGGGCCTTTGCCTTGAAGAATTTTACCATAAAATTTGCTCCGGCAATATTATGAAAGGCAAAGACTGCCTGTTTATGAAGGTTGAACGAAGCCAAAAGGTCTATTGGAGTGGCAGTACAAATACATCTATTGTACTGGAACCCGTAAAAAAAGACCTGCTACTTTTAACTGTTAAATATCAACGTAATTGAAGCTTTCCGCCAAAACTTCAAAAAGTTCAAGAAAAATAGGTCAAATGGCCCCATAGGAGTTTCCGAAACAAGTATCTGGGTACCTCTGCTGACCCCCTCCGCCTTAAAACTTGCAAACATATAGTATTTACCGTTATAGGAATATACTTCAGGTGCCCAAAAATTATTATTTGCCCAAAAATCATCCGAAGGCTGGAAAGCCGGAAACGGTCCTTCTCAGTCGTCCAAATCCTTGCTGATATAAACATCAAACCCGGCTGCTTTACCTGTCCAACAGTTCTTATCAGTGGTCCCAAAAAGATAGTAGGTTTTGTCTGAATGTACAGGGAGTACGTAAGGGTCTCTAATTTGTATTTGTGAACTTTTCATATCCTGTTCCTCCACTTTTGTGTTTCTGTAATAAATACTAATATAGCAAATATCCTTTATATGTTTAAACCCTTTTCATAAAATTTATCATGTACATCCTTTTTACTGGTGTATAATTACAATGCGGTAAAAATTTCAAAAAAGGAGTGAGCTTTTATGAAACGGGCATTACTGGTAATTGATGTTCAGAATGAGTATTTTACAGGAAAATTGCCTGTTACACATCCACCAGGCAGCTACAGCAATATTCTAAAAGTTGTTGATACTGCTAATGAAAAAAATATACCGGTTATTCTGATTCAGCATACCTCTCCCGGTGAAAATGCAGTCATGTTTAAAAAAGGAAGTAGTGAATGGAATATTCATCCTGACCTCTTGGTTAGGAAATATTATCAAATCGTAGAAAAAAATTTACCCGGCAGCTTTACAAATACTAATCTTGAATCCGAGTTAAAGGGGTTAGACATTGATACTGTTACAATAGCAGGGTATATGACTCAAATGTGCTGTGATACAACCGCAAGACAGGCTATGCATATGGGCTATGCTGTTGAATTCCTTTCAGATGCTACAGGAACACTCCAATTTTCAAATAATGCCGGAACTATTTCAGCTGAAGATCTTCATAAAGCTATTCTGGTTACACAAGCAGCAAGATTCAGTAAAGTTCTTTCTTCTGACGAATGGATCAAAAATCTGTGAGATTTTTAAAAAAAGCTGTTGTAAACTATTTTTTAATAGTCTGCAACAGCTTTAGGAATTGTATATATGTGTAACTACATATGCTCCCTTATTAGCTTTCCCATCTCCTTGGTACCAACAACCTTAGTTCCCGGAGATGCTATGTCAGCAGTTCTGTAGCCCGTATTTAAAACATCTGCAACAGCTTTTTCAATGGCATCTGCCTCACCGGACAGGTCAAGTGAATATCTTAGCATCATAGCCACTGAAAGTATTGTTGCAATAGGATTTGCTTTATCCTGCCCTGCAATATCAGGGGCAGACCCATGTATTGGCTCGTAGAGCCCCAGCTTCGTAGAACCAAGACTGGCAGAAGGTAACATTCCGATTGAACCTGTTATCATGGAAGCTTCGTCCGACAAGATATCTCCAAATATATTACTTGTAAGTATAACATCAAATTGAGCAGGGTTTCTTACCAGCTGCATTGCCGCATTATCAACATACATATGGCTCAAGGCAACCTCCGGGTATTCCTTTGCCACCTCTTCAACCACCTGTCTCCAGAGCCTTGAGCTTTCAAGTACATTGGCTTTATCAACGGACATAAGCTTTTTGCCCCTTTTCATAGCTGTTTCAAAGCCTACTTCTGCTATTCTCTTTATTTCAGATACATTATACATTTCGGTGTCAAATGCAGCCTCTCCGCCTTCTGTATCAAGTCTGCCTCTCTTGCCGAAATATATTCCTCCCGTTAATTCACGGATAACCATAATGTCAATACCGTTGCTTATTATTTCTGATTTCAGAGGTGATGCATCCTTTAAAGCCCCGTATATAACAGCCGGCCTCAGGTTGGCATATAACCCGAGAGCCGCCCTTATTCCCAACAATCCCGCTTCAGGCCTCTTGTTTCCGGGCAAAGTATCCCATTTAGGGCCTCCTACTGCTCCCAGTAGTACTGCATCACTACCCTTACATGTATCCACCGTAGCCTGAGGCAGAGGCTCTCCATGCCTGTCTATAGCTATACCGCCTAAATCAGCTTCTGTAAATAAAAAGCTGTGGCCATATTTTTCACCTATCAGTTCTAAAACCTTTAAGGCTTCAGCTATTATATCCGGGCCTATTCCGTCCCCCGGAAGCACTGTAATTTTATAATTCATATTTTCATCTCCATTCCAGCAGTACTATTAAAGCGAATTCTTAATATACTGTATCAGCCCGTCGGAAGAAATAATCTCCTGCATAAATTCAGGGAACGGCTGACCCTGATATGTTTTGCCTGTTGTAAGGTTTTTAATCAGCCCTTTGTCAAAGTCTATCTCTACCTGATCGTCATCTTTGATATCTTTTGCGGCTTCTGGACACTCTAAAATCGGGAGTCCGATATTAATAGAATTTCTATAGAATATTCTTGCAAAAGTTTCTGCTATGACGCAGGATATTCCTGATGCCTTGATTGAAATGGGTGCATGTTCTCTTGACGAACCGCAGCCAAAATTCTTTCCTGCAACCATTACATCTCCCTTTTGGACTCTCTGGGTAAATTTATCATCAAGATCCTCCATACAATGGCTGGCAAGTTCAGCAGGATCTGATGTGTTCAAATATCGTGCAGGTATTATAACGTCTGTATCAACGTTGTTTCCGTACTTTATAACCTTACCCTTAACATTCATATCTATCTCCTTTTCCGACAGCGGACAAAATACAATCAAATATCCGTGCCTTTTTTTGTTTATGTCAATCTCTATATTTAAATTTCATCAGGTCCGGCTATCCTGCCTGCTATGGCAGAAGCCGCAGCTACCGCCGGGCTTGCAAGATAAACCTCGCTTTCGGGATGGCCCATACGTCCAACAAAGTTTCTGTTTGTAGTTGCAACTGCTCTCTCTCCCTTTGCAAGTATCCCCATATGGCCTCCAAGACATGGGCCGCAGGTAGGTGTGCTTACAGCAGCTCCTGAATCTATAAATATGTCAAACAGACCTTCGTTCATAGCTTGCTTCCATATCTTTTGAGTAGCAGGAATTATAATACACCTTACATTGTCGCTGACCTTTTTTCCTTTTAAAACTTCTGCCGCTATTCTCATGTCTTCTATACGTCCGTTTGTACATGAGCCGATTACAACCTGGTCGATTTTAATATCGCCCACTTTGTCAATGGTACGTGCATTTTCAGGAAGATGAGGAAATGCAACTGTTGGCTTTATTTCAGCAAGGTCTATTTCATAAACTTCTGAATATTCAGCATCCTCGTCAGCCTTGTATATGCTATATGATCTGATAGAATGTTCCTTTACGTATTCAACGGTTTTTTCGTCTACCTCAAATATTCCGTTTTTTGCACCGGCCTCTATAGCCATGTTTGCCATTGAGAATCTGTCGTCCATTGAAAGAGCGTTTACTCCGTCACCTGTGAACTCCATTGATTTGTAAAGAGCACCGTCAACACCGATCATTCCTATAATATGAAGGATAACATCCTTTCCTCCAACCCACTTTTGGGGCTTACCTTTTAGGACGAACTTAATTGCTTCGGGGACCTTGAACCAGGCCTCTCCTGTTGCCATTCCCGCTGCCATATCGGTACTGCCTATTCCTGTCGAGAATGCTCCAAGTGCACCGTAAGTACATGTGTGAGAATCAGCTCCTATAACCACATCCCCCGGTACCACAAGTCCTTTTTCAGGCAATAGTGCATGTTCAACTCCCATTTGTCCGACTTCAAAGAAGTTTACTATTTCCATTCTTTTTGAAAACTCCCTGCAAACCTTTACCTGTTCTGCGGACTTAATATCCTTATTGGGAGTAAAATGGTCAGGTACTATAGCTATTTTATTCTTATCGAATACTTTATCCAGACCGATTTTATCAAACTCCTTGATAGCTACGGGAGATGTTATATCATTCCCCAGAACCATATCAAGTTTAGCCTTTATTAATTGCCCGGGTACTACTTTATCTGCTCCTGCATGGTTTGCAAGAATCTTCTGTGTCATTGTCATTCCCATTTTTTAAATCCCCCTTTGTCACATGAATATATAAATTTAAATGTTTTTTCGTAAAATAAAAGAACTCTTTTCAAGCTTTTAATGTTAAAGCAATTATATAATAAGCTTAAAAAGTGTTCTTCCTGTTATTTACCGTTATTTCTTCAATTATGAATGTTTTTTGACGAATTGCGATATTGCATTGGGGTCATGTTGGTTTGTTTCTTAAACATATCATTAAATCTCTGCTGGTTGGAAAAGCCTACACTAAGGGCTATTTCGCCAACCTTCTGGTCTGTCTCCCGAAGCAGTTCACATGCCCGTTTGATTCTTATGTTTAACAGATATTGCATGGGACTTAGTCCTGTGTTCTCTTTGAAGGCCCTTGTGAAATAACTGGGACTAAGAAAAACATATTTTGCAATATCCGTTATTGATATCTCACGCTCAAAATTATTGTGTACAAACTGTATTGCAGACTGCATAAGTTCTTTTATCTTTGGGCTTTTGTTCTTTATACTGTTTTCCCATTCTGCCTTTAACGCCCTTGATATAAGTACAAACAGCTCCATCAGCATGAGATAATTAAGCAAATCGCTGCCCAACTGGTCATTTGTCTGTTCCTTGAGAATCCTGTTTAAAAGAACGATTATATCATTCTTCTGGCTTACTTTTAGCTTAATAAAAGAACCTGATTCCCTGCCGCTGACGAAGTTTATAAAATCCCCAAGGGATACCTCTGAAAGAGTATGCTCCGTTTGATCCATAAATTTGAAATACAGAACAATAAAGTCACACCCGCCCTCGGAATTTACATTTAGCTTATGTCTCTGGTTTGGCTTAATTATTACAATATCATTTGAGCCTACAGAGACGTTCTGTTCTCCAATCTCAAAAACACCGCTTCCTGATTTTATATAAACCATTTCAAAGGTTTCATGTACACTTAGTCCCTTTGACCATTCAGCATCATGGTATCGTTCAATGGCTTTTACACTGGTAACCGGAATAAAGCTTGCCGATCCCAGCACACCTTCCCACGCTTTGGGAAGCGTCGTTGTTTCCATATTACCCAACTCCCTTCAACCCTAGATAGTCCGCACCATTTAGGACAAGGCTTTCTACTTTTTTGGCCTACGGAATACTTTAGTTCCATTACCTGACTTTTTCTTATCCCCAAAAGCCTTTTTTCTGTCAACGGTCAGGCTTTGCTTAAAATTACTGACTTTACTTTTTCCGGTACCTGCTGGGCTTCCGGATTTAGCCCTGTCAGAAGTCCTCTTACTTCTTTCCTTTTTATATTCAACAATCTTTCCATTATACATGGATTTTGGAATTATCTTTATTTTGAGTTCCTTTTCAAACTTTCTCATCAACTCTATTTCTTTTTCGGTCACAATGGATATTGCCACTCCCGGCTTCCCGTTTCTACCTGTCCGGCCTGCTCTGTGAAGATAGTCCATTGACCTTTCAGGGATATTAACATTAAAAATATGTGTCACATCCTCTATATCAAGACCCCTTGCCGCAATATCAGAGGCTATAAGAAGCTGCAACCTTCCATTTTTAAAATCGTCCATGGTTTGCTTCCTGTCGGATTTTAAATGTGAACCATGAATACCCCCGGCTTTCAGCTTGTGGTATCTTAGCTTCTCTTCCGAAACAAAAATATCCTCGCTGTTAGCAAAAAATGCAATTGCTTTCTTGGGATTTATCATTCGAACAAGCTTTCTTAAAACATCAATTTTTTCTCTTTGCTCGGCGACAAAATACAGGTGTTCAATAGCCTCCGGAACACCCATGTCCGATTTACTCTCTATAACAAGAGGCTCCTTCATTAAAGGCATGGCACGCTCAACTGTCTTTTTAGAGATAGTTGCAGAACACATTACTATCTGCCTCTCCTTGAGAGTTGTCTTGATTACCGCCTTTATTGTATCTAAATTGTAGTCGTCAAGAAGGCGGTCTGCTTCATCTATAATAATTGTTTTAATGGTATGTGCTGAAATCTTCTTTTTCTGAATCAATTCCAGTATTCTTCCGGCCGTTCCTACTATTATATGGGGCTTAAGCTTGAGTTTGTCTATCTGCCTCATAATATTTACATCACCGATAATAGGGGTGGATGTAGCCTTTATTTCAGAATTTTGTGAAAGCAGTTCTATCTGCCTTTCAACTTGTATTGCCAGTTCATGGGTCGGCACCAGTATTAGTGCCTGCATTTCCTTTTTATCAACAGAGAGTTTCATGAAAAGAGGCAGCAGATATGCCAGTGTTTTTCCCGTTCCCGTGGAAGAATGAAGAATTACATCTCTATTCTTCAATTCCTCGGGTATAGCTTTTTGCTGTATATCGGTAGGTACTGTTATTGTTTCCTTTTTTAATGCCTCCACAAGGGACTTGTCCAACTCCATGCCCTCAAATAACTGCTCCATGCCATTCTCCTTTTCACGCCGCATTTTATTTTTTCTTGCTGTTTTCTATCTTTTCAGCCAGTTCATTAAGATATGTCCAACGTTCCAGCTTAAAGTCCAGTTCCTTTTCAAGCTCCTGTTGTTTTTGAAGGAGCTCCTGAAGCTTTGTAAAATCTGTTGCAGATTGGTCTATATCCTTTTTTACCTTTTCTATGTCGGACTCAAGAGCCGCTATAACATCGTCTATTTCATCAAATTCCTTTTGTTCCTTAAAAGTGAATTTGAGGGGTTTTTCCTTATTCTTTTGCCACTCTGTCTTATTTTGTGAACTGTCGTTCTTTTTATCCGGGTCAGCTGTCTTTCCTGTATCATCCTGTTTTTCCCGTGCGGCTATATACTCTCTATAATCCGAGTAGTTTCCGGCATATTTGGTAATTTCTCCATTTCCTTCAAAGGAAAATATCCTGTTTGCTGTTCTGTCCAGAAAGTATCTGTCATGGGACACGGTTATAACCGCTCCAGGGAATTCGTCCAAGTAAGCTTCCAGAATTGTTAGTGTCTGGATGTCCAGATCATTTGTAGGTTCGTCCAGTAGCAATATGTTTGGAGCACCCATAAGTATGCTCAAAAGATAAAGTCTTCTTTTTTCGCCACCTGAAAGCTTTGAGATAGGTGTCCACTGAACACTGGGCGGAAAAAGAAACCTCTCCAGCATCTGCGAGGCACTCAGGCTTCCGTTTGCAGTTTCTATATGTTCTGCCACTGTTCTGATATATTCAATAACCCTAAGGTTTTGATCCATATCTGTATTTTCCTGAGTAAAAAATCCTGTTTTTACGGTCTCTCCAATTTCAACCTTTCCCGCATCAGGTGCAATCTGTCCTGAAAGTACTTTTAATAGTGTTGACTTGCCGATTCCGTTAGGCCCTATAATTCCTATTCTATCGTCTCTTAGCAATACATAACTAAAATCGCTAATTAACGTCTTATCTCCATATGATTTTTTTATATTTTCCAGTTCAATTATCTTTCTTCCAAGTCTTGCAGCTCCCACCTGAATTTCAATATTTTCATCCTGCTTGGGTACATCTGCCTCCTTCAGCTTTTCAAACCTTTCTATTCTGGCCTTTTGCTTGGTAGAACGTGCCTGTGCACCTCTTCTTATCCATTCCAATTCATTTCTGTAAAGGTTCTGCCTTTTTCTTTCAGAAGCCTGTTCCAACTCTTCACGTTCGGCTTTCATTTCGAGGAATCGGCTGTAGTTAGCCTGATAGCTGTAAAGCTTCCCGTTGTCCAGTTCTATTATCCTGTTTGAAACTCTGTCCAGAAAGTACCTGTCATGTGTAACCATCAAAAGAGCACCTTTTCTGGTATTCAGGTACTTTTCAAGCCAGTCAACAGTATCATTGTCAATATGGTTAGTAGGCTCGTCCAGTATAAGCAGCTCAGTGGGATTAATCAATGCTCCTGCCATTGCGATTCTCTTTCTCTGTCCCCCCGACAAAGTTGCCACATCCGCCTCAAAACTATCGATTCCCAGTCTTGTAAGTATGGTTTTCGCTTCACTTTCCAACGTCCAGGCGTTCATTGTATCCATTTGATGCATTAAATCCAGAAGTCTTTTTTCAAGTTTCTGATCTGCCGGATTCTGACTGCTTTTTAAAAGTATATCTTCATACTCCCTCAGCAGCACCATAACAGGGGAATGTCCGTTAAATACCTGTTGAAGCACCGTTGTTCCCGGCTCAAAAGCGGGACTTTGTTCAAGATAGCCTACTCGTACTTTGTTGGACTTTATTATATTTCCGGTATCAACACTCTCAATACCTGCAATTACCTTCAAAAGAGTGCTTTTGCCTGTTCCGTTGACGCCTATAAGCCCTATCTTATCTCCCTCGCCTATACCCAACGATATATCATTAAATAATATTTTTTCACTATAGCTTTTTGAAATACCTTCAGCGGATAAAATATTCAACTGCCTGATTCTCCTTTGTTACTCGTTTTATCTTATGTGTTATTATACCATTTAGGCAGTACAATTGCTGTAATTTATTTGTACCCCTTTATTAATCATTTATAACGCTTTGCATATCCGCATTTTTTACAAAGCTCTTCTACGGCCTTTCTTCCTGAAAACCCTTCATATATTCGTCGGGCCCTTTCAGAATATAGAATATCACTGAGAGACTCTGAGAAAATATTACCCAAGGGAATATTCCCATCGCTGTCAAGACAGCATGGAACAACCGTCCCGTCCACTAGAATTCCAAATTGGTCTCTCAACCCGTAACAGAACACTTTCTCATCCATAATATCTTTGCTTACGTCCGGCCATTCAAAGATTTCAGCCCTACTTATAAATAGCCTGTCCTGTAGTTTTACATTCACCTGGTTCTTAACAGCAAGCCATAAATCAAAACCGGGCTGAAAGGACTCTTCCAGCTTTTTTATAATCTCGTCGTTCAAGTCGTTAATACCTTTTAATTGGCCATTGTCCATATTCCAAAGCCTTAGTTCGCAAATGATACCCTTCTCAACAGCCTTTTTTATAAAACTGACAGTGTTATTTATATAGCTGTCCAATAATCCATTTCCTTCATTGGCCTCAAAACTGTGAAGTGAAATGCTTACCTTCCGTAACGCCTTTGAATTCAGCAGCAACTCACCGCATCTGTTTAACAAGGTTCCATTCGTCGTGATGTTGACTTTGATTAAGCTGTCATAACATATTTTCAGAAAACTTTTCAGATTTGGGTTTAATAATGGCTCTCCCATAATATGTAAATATACATAATCACAAAATGGTTTCACTTGACGTATTATGTGCGTAAACCCCTTTATATCCATAAATCCCGGCAGCCTTCCGGAATCAGGACAAAAGCTGCATTTCAGATTACATACATTAGTTATCTCTATATATACCTTCTTAAATTTTTTCATTGATTACTCCATATAGATTGTTATTGCTATTTTACACTAAAAACCATGTTATATGTATATAGTAAACAGTAAACAATAACAATAAATTTAAGATTGACATTATAAATTTAATCTTATATAATCTAATTGTAAACAATTTAATTTTATTCAATAGGAGGTATATACATGACAATTTATGATTTTAAGGTAAAAGATGCTCAAAAGAATGAAATTTCAATGGATTCCTATAGAGGTAAGGTTCTTCTTATTGTTAATACTGCAACAGGCTGCGGATTTACACCTCAATATGAAGCTTTGGAGAACCTGTATAGAACATATAAGGACAAGGGCTTGGAAATTCTTGATTTTCCCTGCAACCAGTTTTTGAATCAGGCTCCCGGAACTGAAGAAGAAATAGTTGAGTTTTGTCAGTTGAAATATGGAGTTTCTTTTAAAACCTTTTCGAAGATTGATGTTAACGGAAGTAATGCAGACCCATTATATACATTTTTGAAAAAGGCAACCCCAGCTGATAAGGAGAACCAGGAAACTTCTTCCTTTATGAAAGTTCTTAAAGATTTAGGCCAGAGTATTGTAGGTTCAAACATTAAATGGAACTTTACAAAGATCTTAATTGACCGTAATGGTAACGTTGTGGGAAGATATTCTCCAACTTATAAGCCTGAGAATATGGAAGCGAAAATACAGGAACTTTTGGAGAGCTAGTTCCTTTGCCTGTGGCTGATTTCAAATACCGTTATTCGATATGGTTTTATAAAATTGAATTGTATGATATTCTAATTTTAAGATGACTTTTTAAGGAGAATTTATATGCCGTACGATAAACTGAAATTGGAAAATCAGCTATGCTTTCCCCTGTATGCGTGTTCAAAGGAAATCATAAAAAAATATAAACCTTATCTTGACCCCTTAGGGATTACGTATACTCAATATATAGCTCTTATGGCCCTTTGGGAAGAGGATAATATAACCGTAAAGGATCTTGGCAAAAAGTTGTTTCTTGATTCCGGTACATTAACCCCATTATTTAAAAAAATGGAGTCGCAGAATCTGGTTGTCAGGCAAAGAAGCTCTGATGACGAAAGAAATGTTTATATAAGGTTAACCGAAGAGGGAAAAAATTTACGGGATAAGGCCCTGGATATCCCCAACAGAATTGGCAGCTGTATTGACTTGCCTATGGAAGAGATAGTCCAGCTTCAAAAATATCTCCATAAACTGTTGCAGCAATTGGGTTAATTTATTTAGTTCTTCACATTGGCTCTATCAAGCTTTGCCCCCCCAAAGCATGATAGAGCCAATTTTCTTTCAGTAAATATCCCGGTAATTCTTATACCCTTTATATAAGCAAATAAATAAGTACCTCTCTCAACCATATTTGTTTTAGGATTGGCGTTTATTGATATTCTGCTACTGTCCTCATACGAATCCGGCCAGCATCCCTTTGCTGCATCATTAATTCTGTCTTCAATTAAGTAAGGGGTCTCAACAGTTCCGACCAATACCTCTCCTGATGATGTTTTTATCTTATAGTTTATATCTTCTCCACTAACTGATGTAGCACAAATAAGTAAATTTCCTTTTATATCTGTTTGTTCTTGATTGAAGTTTGATTCAAGCACTGAAAGAAAGGTTATTTCAGCCCTGTCAACATCTATTTCAATACTGTCTGTAAGCCTTGTTCCCGTGTTTTCATTAAATCCCTCTGAAAGTCCTTCAAGGCTTTTATCTTTGTTAATATTCTGTACTGCTGCAGTTACGGCATAATCCATTGCCTTGGAAATAGAATTCCTTTTATAGGTATAAACTGCATAGTCTGCTACGCTTACAAATACAAGCAATACAAGAAAGCTTACAGCCAAACCTATGAAAAGCACTCCCAAGCCCCCACCTTTCCGGCTCTTAATCCTCCCCACTGTTTTTTTCAACCCTGCATGTAGCTTTCGCCCTGTAGTGTAATTCATTGCCTTCATTATCAGAATTAACCTCCGTTTCGGAAAAAATGCTCTCATTCTCCGATTCAACATATATACTGAATATTTCTCCCCTGTCCAGAACACTTCCCAAAACATAGTTGCCAAGGCCGCCAACTGTTCCATCCGACTGTACGTTTCCGCATTTGATACTAATATTACTGGCCCGGAAAGTCCCCAGTTTGCCGAGCTTTTCAAGAAGTTCTTCCTGGTCGCTAACAGTCATAACCCCTGTAATCATAACCTTGTGAGCAACACTATCCACCGTATTTTTTACATACCTTTGCTTGGTATCATATTCATAAAATGTGAGGGTTTTAAAAAAGAGAACTGCAATTAAAGGAATAATAATAAGAAATGCATATATTTTATTCATCCATCCTCCCAAGTTTAGTGCAATCAATCATCCTTAATGTTATCGTTAAGTTTTTTTACAGACTGATAAACCTTTTCGCCTGTATCCGATATCAGCTCTGATGTCGGAACTACAGTTCCTATCACCAAAGCTACGCATAGTGCAAACATGATTATCGCAATTATTATATTTTTCATATATGCCCCCGATTAACGTATAGTACCGCTTAGTGTGTTTATCTGCGAATCTACGGTATCCAACTGCCCTTCAACCTTAACGCCGTTCTCCCTGCCATGATTGGCAAGAGGTACAATTACAGCAACAAGAAGTGCCATTGCTATTGCAAACATTGCTATAGAGATAATTATTTTTTTCATATATTTTTCCTACCCTTTCTATCTTAATTTAAAATATTTTCAATATGCGGAAGTACACTGTACCCCTTGGTTACCGCAAGGTTTCCCGTTTCTGCCCCGTGCCTTATTAATGGAACTACCGCGCCTATTACAAGGGCCAGTGCTATAGCCATCATTATTATAGTTATGATTACCTGTTTCATACCTCTCTCCTTTAAATGAATTCAAAGGCCTTATAAACGATATCCAGCATAGGATTCAGCATAAGTCTAGCCAGCTCATATACCAAAGGTACAATGCTGATAAATGCTATTAAATCAATAAAGTCCAGTGTTTCATCTGCTACCATGATTATTGCCTCGTCCCTCTCCATAGCCTCTCTGTCCAGTATTTGCAATGCAACCTCCTTGTCGTGGAGACTGTATATTTCCATAATATCAGTGAATTTCGACAGGCTCTTAACGTTTTTGTTTTTCAGGTAATCAAAACCCTTCTTTTTATCATACCTGAATATTACCGCAAATTGCCGAAGCCAATCTTCATACGTTTTTGAGGATTTCTCCAGTTCACAGATTATGTCAAGTGTTTTTATTCCGTCTATTCTGGCAAGGAGTTGAAATATGTATTCAAGTTTGATTATCTCTTTTTTATATAATGCACCCTTTACAAGCCACCAAACAACAAGAAATATGTCCGGAAGGAACAACGAAATCAATATCAACCACAGATATCGAGGTTTAAAAAACCCTATTTTATGTGTATCCTCCCATTTATTTATAAACCATCCTGTTTTTTCATCAATCTCCTGTTTATCTGATGAGTTCAGAACCTCAGCCACTTTTTCTTCAACCAGACGGTACAATTCTGTATCATCTGAGCTTTCAAGCACATCCTCTCCAACTTTTGATAAAACTATCCTGTAGAAGCGGTATTGCCAATTATCCTGTGACTGCGGACTATAAAAAAGTGAATCCTCCTTCTCAGTCCTCTCAATGACAAGTCTTTGTTCATAACCCATATTTGTATATCTTATAGCCAAAAAAACAACAATACACAATAAAAAACATAATATCTTAATCAGATACAGTCTTCTTAAACTAATTCCAACTTCGCTAAGTTCCAGTACACGGGCTTCAAACCTGTTCAACCAATGGCCTTTATTCTTTGTAAGAATATAAAGAACTTTTTTTACAAAGATATTTTCCTCAACACTTCCAATAACATCTGTGATATTTTTTCTTTTAGTGTCTTTAGATATTTTAATAATCTTCAAACTTAATCCACAAAGAACTACTAAAACACCAACAATAATCAACAGAATAAATAACATATCCTCTTTTCATCTCCCTTTCTCTTTTACAGTCTTCTAAGAACACGTACTATTATTAAAGCCGAAAGAGAATAAATTGCTATTTTTCCCGCAGCTTGTGCGGTGTTGTAATACAGCCTCATATTCGCTCCAAGAATCATTTTGTTTATGAGTATAATTACAGGCAGGCTGAATATACTTGCACCTAGTGTAAAAAATTCATACCAGATAAGCCTTCTGTTTTTCTTTTTCTCAATGTTGTTGTAGCGGGTTATTGTCTTATTCAGCTTGTAAAGCTGGTTTATAAGTTCTCCGCCATTCTCTCTGTAATTTATAAGAAGTGTCACAAATATATTAAACCAGGTATCATTTATCCGGTCCCTTACGACACAGAGGCTGTCATTGATATCAGAGCTGTCCGATACCCTTAACATTATCCTTGCCAGATGTTTATTAGCATTTGAGCAACATTCCTGCAATGCAGGTTTTATTCTATTATGGGAAACAAAAGAGCTTCTGAAGGAATCAATAAAGGAGGGTATTCTTTGCTTTATACTGTATCTGAGATAATCAAGAGTTAAGGTAAAGGTATAATACGGTACCATAAAACATAAGGCAAGCGCAACCAGCTTTGTATACCAAAGCTTCATAATTGCTTCAATTGTATAATAGATTAAAAGGCCGGTTATGGGTATAAGAATAGAGAATATTGCCACAAGTTTTCTCTGGGTAATGTTGTCCAGAATCAGATATCCTAATGCCTTATCCAGTCTCTTTGAAACATATTTTAATGGATACTTTTCTGTAATTACTTCCAAACACTCAACAAATCGTCCCGGCTTGGCTTTTTTAATTCTGTACTTACTTTCTTTCAAAACTCCCTTATATACAGAAGTTCCTATACCTGTTAAAAGCAGCAGCATTCCTGATAGAATCATGATAATGTACGGTTGGTAGTTATTTATTAAAGTTATAATTGTAGTTGATAATCTCTCTATTTCCGTCATATTGTATCAACCTCCGGCAAAACATCGCCAGAATCATTGTCTGAATTACTCTGGCAAAACAATCTGCTCAATTCTTCTGCATCTGATTGGGTAAATTCATACTCCAGACAGGATAGTAATTGCTGCTTTGACAGACCGTTCTTGTTTGATATGTACTTCCCTTTTTCCCTGTCAAAAACAAAAAGGTCGTTTATCTGAAAGGTCATGTTTTCTTCACAGGCTAAAACTTCTGCAACTTTGTATACATAACGTTGTCCCGTTTCTCTGTCCAGTTTTATGTGTATTATCAGGTCAACCGCATCTGCCACATCAAACTGGGCTTCCCTGAAGTCGGTATAATAGCCGGTCTGCATTAATAGCTGTCTTAGGTCATGGATCATACGTCTGGGACTTGATGAATGAAAGGTAAATAAACTGCCTCTGGCCTGTCTTAGCATAGCCTTTATCATTTCAAAGGCTTCGTATGAATTCCTGACCTCACCGTATATTACAATATCCCTGTTAAGTCTGAAAAAAACCTCTGTTATATCCGATGGCTTAAACTCCTTTGTGTATTGCAGTTCAACTATATTCTTTCCGGGATAGTTTGAAGAGATATTCAGCTCATGTATGTTTTCTGCCAGACCTATACTTATATCCGGGTCAAGTTGCTTTATAATCAGCTCGTCAGCTGCAGTAGTTTTTCCCGAACCCTGTTCCCCTATAATAGCTACATTTCTTCTTCCTTTTCCCGCAAGAAGTTCAATGATACGGGCAATTCTATTTTCAATAAAGTTATCCCTATAATTCACCAATTGAGTTTTAGGAGCAAACAATCTCACATTAACTACATAATATTTTGATAAGGGAGGTCTTAGAGCAGTTACTCTTGCTCCATTTTTTAAGACTGCATATACCAGGGGTGCTCCTGCGTTCATTTCTTCTCTTGCTGTTGAGGTTAACCTGTTCTCTATTAATTTTCTATAGATATCCTCACTGCTGAAGCAAAAGGCCTTATTGGGAATATGCCTTTTGATACCCTTGTATTGAATCCATATATAGTCGCTCCTTGTACAGGCTACTTCATTGAGCACCGGGTCGAAAATCAGTTCATCAAGGATACCATACCCGTATACCTCCTGATAAATGATTTGGGTAAGCTTTTGCAGCTTTATATCGAAATCGTCGTCTATACTAATAGAATACCGACTTAAATGCTCTGCAAGCTCCGTGTCAATAGGCTTAGATATGAATTTTGCTTCACCGCCTGTATATATATTTTCATAATAATTTATGTGATACTCTCCCAAAATTCCATCAATATTTTCCTGGGTAATGATTTCAGACTTTTCTATGAGTAAGAAATATATGCTGTTTTGTATAAATTCCCTTGCTTTAGGGCTTCCGTCCATTGCCAAAAGCTTTTGAGCCTGTTTTGTATTTTCAAGAATAATACCTGCCGTATCTTCCTTATATTCTTTTATTCCATTGAGTCCGTTTAGTCTCAATTCTTCCTCTACATAGTCCATTAATTCCTTTAAACACAACTTTAGTAACGTTCTCACACTTTTAACCCCCTTTAAAAATTACAAAATAAGTTTACGTAAGGATGTCAAATATACTTTTTAAATAATTCACCCTTTTGTCTTCTTGCTTTTTACCTTTTATATCAAGATTAAATACTTGGGTAATATATTTTGAAATAAGCCTTACAGAATGGTTGCATTCTGTATCTCTTTGTAAATAAAGATGAAGGCTGTCCCTGTTTTTCATTTCCTGTAAAGTTTTGCAGTAATCCATCTTATACAGCTTATCCAGAGAAAATCTTCGCTTTATATCACTTACTCTGGGATAAATATCTCTATACTTTGATATAAGATACATTTCTTTCCGTTTATGTATCATCTTATCTCCAACCAAGTTAAGCTTATTTACGCTTTCTGCATCCTGAACAAAAAGATTTATAAGCATAGATGATTTTTCAAATACTATGTTAGTAAGAGTATTTTCTTTGCTGGATACAGTATCAAATATTATTAAATCAAAGGTTTTTTCAAGACTGTCAACAAGTGTTGAAAAGCCGTCAATATTACGGTTAACATAGGAATTTGTGGTTTTATAGCTTCCCAGAAAGTATATGCCATTTGACTTTGGAATCAAATCCTCTAAAGCCCGGGCTTTATTTTCACATCCCGATTCCTGTAGATTTATAAATTCCTCAATTCCGGGGGAGGACTCATTTATACCCATCAGTTTATAAAGAAGGCTGAATTTTGAATTAAGACAGCAAACCAGTATTTTAGTATCCTGTGTTACCATTTCCCTGATATGGTTCGCCAGAATATACGTAAAAACTGACTTGCCGGAGTTCTTGACCTCTGATATCACCGCTGCCGTTTTACCCATTAATTAACCTCCCCTCCTGATTTTTGTGTACTATCGCAGTACAACTCATAAATAAGCTTTCCGCTTCTTAATGCAGAATATATCTTTTGCCTATCCTTCTTACCTAAAACCAACTTTAAGTAAGCGGTTTTAGAGTTCACCGCAGACTTGGAATCTAAGGCTATACCTGCATCGTCCAGTACATCCTTTACCTGTATTTTGTATAAAACATCCTCTGTAACTTCACTAGTGTCCCTTTGCAGTCTTATGTCAACATACGAACCCTTTCTTACTAAATTAGCCAGTCTTTCCTCCATACTAACTGGCAAAATAATAATTCTTTCATCATCCTTATACCAGTCCTTCCTTTCCAGAAGGTCGTATGATCTTATGTAATCATCCTTGTGTATATTTGTAAGGGCCTTTTTCCCTGCAATATTACCAACTTCCGTTTCAACATTAGAACTTACTGCCGATGCGTATATTTCTTTTTTCCTAAGAAAATGTTCTTCTATTACTGTCCCTTCTTTTATATCTGCAGTTGCTACAACAACAGATATTGTCTTTTCCGTATTAATCGGATATTTTGTAAAGATATATGCAAATAATGCGGAATCCAAAATCAGAAGAAAACCGAGACAGATAAGTACCGTCTTTATAATAAGCCTTTTACTCATAGACTTTACTCCTTTTTAAATAAACTTTTCTTTTCATTGAAAATGACTTTATGTAAAATGATATTTGATATAGCTTTTTTGAAATTATCAGATAGTAAACCGTTAAATCCTGTAAATTCTTCAAAATACCCGTACATCCACTTTAGATATACCTTGTCGCTGTAGGGAACCTCAAAAATTTCCGTCTTTACAAACAGTTCGTTATTAAAAACACCGTTTAAAAGTATATCTGAACTTAATTCACCTTTATAAAATTTATTGATTATAAAAGAAGTCCTAGATACTATTTTCTCCGCCAGACCTTCCCTTTCAAGAATTTGAAACATTTTAGAGATACCAAAAGGATTCATGTCAGAGACAATAAAAATCTTATCAAGATATATTTCTATAGAGCTCAGAATGTCCGGTGTCCCGTCAATAAATATGTATCTGTATTTCTCCTGCAGTTGTCCCAACAGCTTGTTCAAGGTCATATTCTCTAGTGAATTACCCGATACTTCGATGGAAGGCCTCAGATAGTACATGTTAGGTTTAATTTTTTGTGGAAGGGTTGAAGGGGAATTTTCACCGGCCCGAACAAAAATTTTTACTAAATCTCCTGACTTACTTAAATCAACTATGCACACGGAATTACCAGACTTTGAAGCTTGTTCAGCCACTGCCGCTGTAAGTGTAGAAACACCTGTCCCACCAGCTCCGGTTATTGCAGTTATTTTAGAAAATATGTAGGATGGGAATACTCCATGAACGGATTTAGAAATGAGAGTATCCGAACTTACCAAAAGATAATGTCTAAGGGCTTTCATAAGTTCTTCTGCCGTCCCGTATCGGATATCAGGCTTTGGATTTATACATTTTTTAAGTATTTCGTGTATTTCAGATGAAAGGGATTCTGAGAAATTATTATTCTGATAAAAAGAATAATTCTTTACGGGGTCAACCCCTGTGATAAGATGAATCAAAGTAATTCCTAGAGAATAAATATCTGTTGCCGGGGATAAGCAACCTCCCATGAATTGTTCCGGAGCCGCATAGCCTTTTGTGCCTATAAATGCGGTTTCTGTCACGCCGGGAGGTTTATCCCGTGATTCGTTTAACGTAGAGGATATTCCAAAATCAATGAGTTTGATTGTATCTCCCTTTGTCAAAATGATGTTATGGGGCTTCATATCACCATATATAACAGGATCAGGCTTCTGACTGTGGAGATAATCCAGCACACTGCACAGCTGTATCCCCCATTCTACTGCCTTTTTCTCCGCAACACTGCCTTTTTCGTAAAGTATCTGTTTAAGGCAGGTTCCTTCTATATAGTCCTCAACGATATATATACATCGTTCATCTTCATAAACATCACATATTCTCGGAAGTGCAGGGTGATTTAATCTCTTTAATATCTCAGGTTCCAAGTAACCGCTGATGGTAGAATTCCTGCCCTTTAGAATTTCCTTTACAGCCCAGAAATTGCCCAACTTAGTATTTTCGGCTAGGTACACTTCTCCGCAGCCACCGTGTCCCAGCAATCTTATATATTTGTACTTAAAATGAAAATAATTATCCTGCATTTTGAAAACACCCATGTTCAATAATGTAAATTAAGATTGAAATATTTTATAGATAAAATAGAAAAATATAGAAATGACAACTAAAATTATAAATCACATTTTTCTAAATTGCAATCTTTTTTTACAAAATTTTAAACCCCATCCAGATTAAAATCCGGAATATACTGTGTGTCTGAGGATTCCCTTTCCTGAACATATCCCTCTTCCAGCCCACGTTTGTAAAGGTGGTTAACCACCTTATCGTATTCGTTTCTTGTAATAGGCCTGTTTATTTCAGGGAAATTACAGGCATTGTAATAAGGGGTATACTGGCTCATAAGGGATACATAAACATCTCCGGGTAGATTTTCGGATATCCAATCCAGAATACTTATACTCTCTTTAACATGTCCCGGCAAAATAAGATGTCTGATGATGAGCCCTTTTTTTATAATTCCGAACGAGTCTAATACTGGCGAACCCACCTGCTTATGCATTTCTATAATTGCGTTCCTGCAAACTTGAGGATAATCCGATGCTGCCGCATATTTTACAGCTGTTTTCTCTGAAAAGTACTTAAAATCAGGCAGATACACATCTACTATCCCCTTCATATCCAGTAAGGTTTCTGGTGTATCATATCCATTTGTATTATAGACTATGGGAATATTAATCCTACCCTGCTGTTTTAACGGTAGAATCGCTTCTTTAATGGCTTTTGTGTAATGTGATGGATTTACAAGATTAATATTATGTGCACCTTTTTCAAACAAATCCATGAAAATCTCCTGCAGTCTGCTTATGGTTATTACCTTTCCATAACCCTCCTGACTTATTTCATAATTCTGACAAAATACACACTTTAAATTACAGCCGCTAAAAAAAACCGTTCCAGAGCCATTGGTACCGCTGATACAAGGTTCTTCCCACATATGCAAAAAAGCCTTAGCAACCTTTGGCAGTTCAGGCGCCCCGCAAAAACCCTTATAATTATTTCTGTCAACTCTGCAATGTCTCGGACAGCAGCTGCAAATCTCACTCATAACACAATTCCTTCCCTTTAGACATGTTTTAACAATTATCGATATTGTATTTACATTCCCTGTAAATAAAAATATAATAAAGCTTAGGAAATCATAAGTCAATATGGTATTTCTGTAAGTCTACGAGCATTCCTTGGGATTTGGTAAATTATATAATAATGGAGGATAGTTTATATGCGGCTTTTTCCTGTTGCTTATGCAGAGCGTAAAAGTGTTTTACCTAAGAATATTTTTTTGGCAGTAATCTATATATTGGTTTTATTATTAGCCGCTGTAGCTGCGCTTTCCTTTTTTTCAGCATGGAGAATTACCCATCCCATAAAGGTTACTACTCCTCAGATATCCTCCAATATAGCACCTGACTATAATAATATAAGCTTTACGGTAGGTGAATCCAAAGAAAAAATAAACGGCTGGTTTTTCCCATACAGCGGTTCCAAAAAAACTGTACTTATGGTTCACGGCTATGGAAAAAACAGACTTCAATTTGAGGAACAAACCTTCCCGCTGATTGCAAGTCTGAATAGAGAAGGTTTCAACGTAATGACCTTTGACCTGAGAGGTTCCGGCAACTCATCCGGTTCAATCTCAACCTTCGGTAGAACCGAGACCGCTGATGTTTTAGGTGCTGTAAAATATCTTAACCAGCGGACTACTGAACAGATTATTTTAATGGGTTTCTCTACTGGAGCGTCTTCATGTCTGTCCGCACTGACACAGACCCCATATAGAGATAGTATTATAGGTGTAATTGCAGACAGTCCTTACTCAAATATTGATGATTACATTGATTATGTAGTGGAATCGTCCATGTGGCTTCCTGACATCCCCTTTAAACCGGCTGTGAAATTTGCTGTTAAAAAGATTTCAAAGGTTGACAGCTCACTGGACGTAATATCAAAAGTATCTTCTATTATTCCAACTCCGGTACTTTTGATTGATGCGGCACAGGACACTCCCAGTACCTCTGATAATACAAAGCTGATTTATGAGATGTATAAAAGAAAAAGTCCAGTACAGGCACACTATTGGAATTCAGGCTCAACCACTTATGGTGAAAGCTATTTGTCCTCGCAGAATAAATATATAGACCAGGTAGTTGAATTTTCAATTGAATGTGTTGAGGAAGCTGAGAAAGCAGTGAAGAAATAACGTAAAAAATAAGTGCAATTGTTAAACCATTTTATGTTGATTTAACAACTGCACTTGTTATTTAAAATCTAATAACTTAACCGGAATATGAATTATTCTGCATATTCCTTAACTTCGAAGCTTGCTATTTTGTTATATGCGATATATTCCTTTCTACTTAAGAAAGGTTTGATATTATACTTTTTATTAAATATGTAATACGATGGTGCACTGCCTTCTGAGCTGTTATCATACCAAGTTAAAAAGCTGTCAAGTTCAGCAGCATTTAAATCGTATTCCTTTATCACTCCGTTAACCATTGTTAATTCAAGTATTGCACTGTTTCCTGTAATAACCGGTGGATTCTCATTGCCACCATCACCGGGGTCTCCTGTGTTGGTGGGGGTGTATTCTTCGACTGAGTTTAAAGCTGTAGCACCTCCATAAGTTCCTCCTATAGCATAAATCTTACCGTTTAACACCACTACACTGTGACTCCCTCTTCCATTAAGCATAGGTGCATCAAGAGTCCATTTATTTAAAGTAGGGTCATATTCTTCAACTGCTTTGCCGCCATCAGCCCCAACCATATATATTTTCCCGTTAAATACCGCTGATTTACCTCCATAAGCCAGCATTGACGTCTTTATTGTCCAAATGTTAGTTTCAGGGTCATATTCCTCTATGGATTTAAAAACATCGGTCGTATTAAGGGACGATCCCCCCATTACATATATTTTCCCATTTAATACAGCTATTTCCAAATTTGATCTGCCAATGTTCATAGATGCCTTTGTTGTCCATGTATTAGTTTGAGGATCATACTCTTCTACAGAATTGAGATATTTACCAGTACTGTTGTAACCACCTATTGCATATATTTTCCCGTTTATCACAACTGCTTTAAACTGTTGTCTGCCAACGGACATTGGAGCCTTTGTTATCCATATATTGTTTGCCGGATCATATTCCTCCACCGAGGTAAGTTGACTTCCTCCTATTGCATATATTTTGCCATTTAATACGACTGTTGCAAGGTCATCCCTTCCATATGCCATAGAAGCCTTGGTTGTCCAGGTATTGGTTTCAGGATTATATTCTTCAACTGATTTTAAATCGGTGGCCCCGCCTCCTACTGCGTATATTTTACCGCCTATTACTGCTAGTTGATGACCATTTCTTGCCACTGACATGGGTGCTTTTGTGGTCCAGGTATCAGCTACAGGGTCATACTGTTCAACTGAGCTTAGCGTAGAATATGCAGTTCCTCCAATAACGTATATCTGGCCGTTTAGAACTACTGCTTCTGAGTAACATCTTGCAGTATTGAGAGGTGCTTTTGTGGTCCAGGTGTTGGGGTCTGCCGCAAATACCATACTGCTTGAAACTACGATGATTAACATAAAAACCATTACACTAAAAATCTTTAACTTGTTCTTTAATCTCATTTGTACTACCATCCTTTCAATCTTTTGTATATTTTTGTATTATTATACATCAATGCCCAAACAATGTGCAGTCTTGTAATTTATGTTAACAAAGAGTATAATAAATATTTATTCCTCTATATGTAAAAAGTACACCCATTAGAGATAGGTGTACTTAATCTAAAGTATAACTTTATTTTTTTGTGTCAAAATAATATGACTGTTGAGGCAGTTTTCCTCCGATATTATAGCCGTTGTTTGCTACCTTACCTTGTTTTACCTGCCTTATTTGTCCTCCCAGACTGTCGAGAACACCTCTGGCCCTCAGATTATTTTCTTTTTCAGCAACTTGTATTTCTTTTATTGTATCAAATATTGTTTTGATAGTCTTTTGTAGTCGGACAGCTTCATGATACTTAGATATGCTTACTTCTTCCATACTCTCTATTCCAAGGATGGATTTCAGCCTAGAATAATATACCTCAAATGCGTCATCCAACTCATTAATTTCATCTATAAGTTTCTGCTTTATGTCAATTAGACTTTGCAGTTCATTTATACTGTCTTCAGTTATTACTTGAGACTGTTTTTTTGTAAGATCTAAAATCTTTTTCATATTATCTGACTTTTTAAAGGACAGTTCAGTAAGTTTTTGAATATATTGTTCAGGTGTCATTATTTCTCCTCCAAAGCCCAGTAATTAATAAATACACCTCGCACTAAATCTCTGATTGTGTGCGAGGTGCTTTTAACTATTCAATACTTACCTTGCAATCTGATCCGTGGATGAAACATTCCGTTTTGAAAGCTTCATAGCCTGTGTCCATGTATCTCTGAGATCTTTTGCCATTGCCAGTACTTCTTCCAGAATGTCTTTATCTTTTTTTATATTTGCCTGAATCAATCTTCTGTACATGTAATCATATATGCTATCTAGATGTTTGGATACTTCGTATTTCATATCCAAGGTCACCTGAAATTCCCTGACTATATCCTGTGCACGAATAATTGAGTTATTGGCTCTTTCAATGTTCTTCTCGTCAATAGCACTCTGTGCCAGCATAATGAATTTAACCAAACCATTATACAACATCAGAGTCAGTTCCTCTGGAGTAGCCGTGTATACTGAATTTTCTTTATATTGATTATAACCGTTGTTTACCATCATTAGCAACCTCCTGCTGTTCTCTAGTCTCTATTTATTGTCCAGAACTGAATTGGGATGCAAGCCAGTTAGATTGTGAACTCATCTGGCTTAGCATCTTTTCCATGTTTGCATACTTTGCATATAGTGTATTTTCCTTGGAAGTGAGCTTTACATTTAAATCAGCTATTGTTTTATCAAAGCCCGTAATCTCCTTTATTAGGGAATTAGTGTATTCTGATACATCACCGACCTGGCCGGCTTTTATTATTAAGGAACCCGTATTGCCCTTGGCATTAGGTCTTGTACTAATAGCATCCTGTATAATATCGGAAAACCTATCTGCAAGACCTGATTCTTTATACCTTTCTTTTTTGATTGCAGAGTCACCCGAAGCATCATAATAGCTCTTGTCCGAAGCTGCGGTAAACAGATTGGTAACCTCCTCCGGATTATTAGCCAGTGCTTCCTTCAATTTCGCTCCATCATCAACTAATACAAGTTTACCCTTTTGCTTATAATCTTTCGATGTAGTTATACCTATAGAATATAAACTTATACCGACACCCTCTACTGAATCATATAAAGCGGATCTTAATCTGTCTAATGTATTCTGTATATCAGTATTACCATGGAGCAATCCTGTTTTAGCTTTTGCTTCCCACTTTTCTATCTGATCAGTTGTCATTGATGCCTTTTGATTCTCAGTTAATGGCATATAACTACGATCTTTTTTCTCACTTATCTTTGAATTTAACTTATCAATTAAGGCATTATATTGGTCTACAAAACTTTTAATAGTATTAAAGGTTTTACTTGTATCACTTGCAACGGTTACTTTTATTGGATCTGCACCTGCTGGCATATCCTTAGAGATATTAAATGTAAGTCCGGCATAGGTAAATGAATTATTGGGCCTTACTATTGTCATGGAGGTTCCGTCCTCACCTGTCACTGTCACACTTGCATCACTTCCGACAGCACCTGTACCGGCAATCCCAAGTGATGACATGAACCCTCCTGATGTATCCACTATATCAAGCTTGGAGGTAGCACCTGAATCTTTTGCCTGTATTTTAAAGCTATTAGTCGTAATATCATAGGTCATGGTAGCATTCGCTGTAGTGTCCATATTTACTTTTCTTATTATATCATTTATTGATGTAGTCGCAGGGTCAAATGAAAAGGTGGAGGTTCCCTTAGAACTTGTTATTGTAAATTCTATATTATTTGAAAAAGTACCATCTGCATTTTTAATTGATGTCCCATCGGAATTTTTAAATGGGTCAATTGTAAAGCCTGTACCTATATTTGACAGCTTTGCATTTAAATCAACCTTATTTGAGGTATTGGAGCTATCAATCTGAAGTATTGCATTAGTAGCCCCATTAGGTGTATACCCTGTATAAAAATTAACACCAGCGTCAGATTTAAGTACAACTTTCCCATTATTTATATCTGCCGTTACGCCCGAACCTGCTCCGAAGGCAGCATCAATTCCATTCTGAATGGCAGCTTTTAAATCATCTGCAGTTGTAAAAGTTGAGTTTCCGGCCAACGGCTGTACGGTAATAGTTTTTTTAGTAGTACCAATAGTGAGGTCAAACTGATTATTACCCCCATTTAATTCAAAAGGGGTAGTACCTGAGGGTACTGTGCTGAATAATTTACCTGCTCCTTCATTATTTACAGTACCTATTGAAAAAGTATCCGTGTTTCTAAGGGTAGTAAATTTAAGTCTACCACCATTATTTTCCACTTTTATTTTACCATTCCCTAAAGAATCCGTTCCAAATGCATTGTTTAATTTACTTTGGAGTTGAGAAACCAAATCATCTACACTGGAAATTTGACCGGAGTCATTATCCAGTGTTGTATCTACTGTTTTACCATTGAGGGTTATTCTAAAAATATTATTATAGCTGGAACTTTTTATTGTATCTAAATCTGCCTGAGAAATCACACCTGTCTCAACAGTATTAGTTACATTTGCCCCCGTCGATATACGAGCATAGGTTGCTGCAACAATATTTGATAATGAGTATATTCCAGCTTTAGCTCCCCCTACTGCCGTTACACTGATAACATCAGAAGGACTACCTGCAACCAAAGCAGCAGTGTAACTGGAAAATGTTGATGTCAATTTCAAGCTAGTGGTTGATGTAACATTATCGAAAAATTGATTATAAAAGCTCTGCAGTGATGATGTTACATCTCTATAAGAATCAATCATCCACATATTCAACTCTCTGCTTTGCTTTATCTTATCAATTCTCGCCTGATCCTTTGAAAGCGCTGCCTTGACCAAAGCATCAGTATCAAAACCTGATATCATTCCGGTCAGTCTTGAGTAATTTGTAGTGCCCTGCAATCCGCTTGTGCTTGAGGAACTGTTAAAATTCATATCTCTACCTTCTTTCGTCAACTAATATGCCAGCCATCTCACATATTTTTGCTACCATATCCAAAACCTTTTCGTTAGGAATCTCACGAATCAGTTCATTTGTATCTGAGTCAAACACCTTTACAACTATCTCATTTGTTTTTTCATGAATAGAAAATTCGAATCTTCTATTCCCGCCGGAAATCGCCTTGTTTGCTTTCTGTATCGCTTCGATAACTACTCTCTCAGAGACAGGCATGTTGTCTTTATCATAATCAGTTATTTGGGATATCGACTTTGTCGCTGTCAACATCCGATCGGGTTTGCCTATTGTACTTATTATTTTTTGAATATCTGTGTTACTGCTTTTTGAACTGATACTATTACTCATTAATTCATTGCTATCTATTTTCATACCTGCACCTCCAAAACTCTTCTGCTTATTTTATCGGAAAAAAGCAAGTATGTATTTAGCAGTTTTTGGGGGCAGCTATATTTTTCTATATAAATATTAATTTTTTATTATAATAGTCATATATGCCAGAGTATTGTAATTCTTCTCACTTAACTGCTTTGCAATATCTTTGAGAAAAACGGTATTATGATCAACAATTTTAGTAAATGTGGATATAAGTCTTATTATAATCTCTTCATTAAGACCCTTATTATATCCTGCCATTCCAATCAAATGAACCTTTATAATCGCATAATGTAAAACCAACATGATATATGCATCAAAAACTGAACCGTCGGTAAACGGAAATAATCTTGCAAATACATAATTAACAAGATAATTTTCCAGTATATATTCATGATTATCCATATACGGTTTGTAATATTCTTCAAACGCCTTCTGGTAGTTATCTTTAATTTCTTCCTTAGTTGCTTCTTCAGTATAATTAATTCCTTTTAGGAATTTTTCATAACATTCCAAATATATTTTATTAAGAACTCCCCTGTTTACACGAATATCAATAATATCCTTAATAAGCTGCAATTGAACTGTACAATCAACCGGTATAGAATCAAGAACTCCTTTAAATGTTCCTTCTTCTATCATCTTATTATAGGATTGTATTATATTGGGTATATCATCTATTTTATTTTCATTCACACATTGGTTTAGCTTTTCTATAAAGAGGCCTAGAATAATGAGCCTTTCCCATAATAGATATTTTCTGTTCTGCAAAATATCTATGGTAAATATCCTGATATCCCAAAAATATTTTATTGGTCTATTAACCAACTGTTTGTCCTGTGTGTTTAATTCAAAGGTTCCCACTATCCATGAATATGAAACATCTTCGTATTCATCAAACTCCATGATTTCAGGATTCAAGAGGGCCAATCTCGCCGCAGCCGGACAGGACAGAGAGGTAACCATTTCAATTGTATTGTCCACTTTATTTCCAGACCTAGGGTAAGTTGTACAGACTTTTGAAAGATATCCTTCACCATATTGAAGTTGTATCCTGCATAGCTTTTTATCGTTGAGAAAAGGACATCTGGCTTCTTCATCAAGCATCTTAATTTTTGCATAAGTCTCAAGGTCTCCACCATTTTTTCTTTCACGACTTACATACTTATCTAACAGAGGCCTTAATTCATTATTTTGAACGCTTCTATACTTTTTATAAGTTTCCTTGTCAATATTAACCCTCCAACCTTTACAGCAGGAATCCTCACATTCAGAGCCGATACATTTAAATTTTCTAAAATATTGCGGGGTGAGAAATACTTTCTTTTTTTCTGTCATAGTTACCTCCAAAGGCAAAAAGTAATTCCGAATAAATGTAAAAATAAAGAGCCAGAGGCATATATCCCCCGGCTCTTCGTCAGTTGCAGAAAAATTATTACCTGAGTAATTGAAGAACACCCTGTGGCTGCTGATTCGCCTGAGCAAGCATTGACTGAGCTGCCTGTGACAGAATATTCTGCTTTGTGAATTCCATCATTTCCTTAGCCATATCTACGTCACGGATACGTGATTCAGAAGCAGACAAATTCTCGGAATAAGTATCCAGATTGTTGATATTGTATTCTAATCTGTTCTGATTTGCTCCAAAGTAAGAACGCATTGCACTTACATTGTTAATTTGGGTTTCAATGCCATCAATAGCAGTACTTGCAGCAGCTGAAGTAGTCCAAGCCGCTGGATAAGCTGCAACTGCAGCAGCAAGAGTTGTCAGATTAGTTTTACTAGTATCAACTTTCAACGTCTGTGCAGATTCCTGTCCAACCTGCAATGTTATCCCTGTATCATTATTCAATAAGGATATACCATTGAACTTTGTATTATCTTTTATATCAGTTATCTGATTTGCAAGCTCTGTTACTTCTTCTGTAATTCTAGTTAAGTCGTTAGTTTCATCGTAAGTTCCGTTTGCAGCCTGTGTAGCAAGCTCCTTAACACGAACAAGTATGCTACTAACTGTAGCCAGTGCACCTTCACCAGTCTGTATCAATGAGATACCGTCCTGTGAGTTTCTTGATGCTTGATCCAAACCTCTGATTTGACCTCTCATCTTTTCACTGATTGCCAAACCTGCAGCATCATCACCAGCACGGTTGATACGAAGGCCTGATGATAACTTTTCTAATGACTTACTAGTTGCACCTGTGTTATTTGTCAACTGACGGTAAGTGTTCATTGCAGCAATATTGTGATTAATTCTCATAATATAAATCCTCCATGATTATATATTTCCGGGATTCCTTTCCCGAATGGTATGCAGGTCTGCCCTCGGAGTATCCGGCCGGTATACAACGTATGGCCTTCCTGCTTAATTAATATATCGTACTTTTTTAAAAATACTTTATAGTTAAAATCAAAAAACTTTAAACTTTTTTGCTCTAAATGCTACTTTTTAAATATGGAATCAAGTTCCACAATTTCTGCAGTGGCGGCCTTTTTGTTTTCTTCCTGTATTTCAAGGTATAACTCCTTACGGTATATGGATACGTGTTTAGGTGCCTTCAAACCGATTTTAACCTGATCGCCCTGTATCTCTATGATTGTAAGCTCAATATCATTGCCTATCATTAGTGACTGGTCTTTTTTCCTTGATAATACCAGCATGCTACACCTCCTGTTTCTGGAGTTCATCCATTATATAATGTCTGACCGAATACTCATCTGTATCCAATATTACCTGTGCCGCTTTTCTATTTTCTTTATTCACAATCACAGGAGCTTTAAGGTTCATACTCATTTTTTTCAAATCCTCCGGAACCACTACAATTGCAAATACAATAACCTGTGAAGGGTCTTCTATTTCCAATGCCTTAACATATTCATCCTTCAATATAAAATCATAGTCTTTCTTTATGGCAAAAGGATCCACCACTGCAAATGCAAGCTCTGGTTTTTCTATGGCCTGAATCCAACTGAAGGGCGACTCAGAATCCTGATTTTTGATAATCCCATACCTGTATATATCCTCAAATCCAACAATACCTTCACCAAATTCAATTATATCCTCATCTTTTATTTCAATTTCACCAAAGTGTGTTGTTTTTACAAACATATTTACTCCTCCAAAATATTTTCTATTTAGCTTATTATACCTCTCAGACGAGCTTTTGTGGATAAGTAAAAAGGCAATAATGCCTAAATATAACTATCTACATTATTGCCTGTATATTTAATTTCTATTGAGCCGTATGATTCCACTCTTGTATTAACTTTCCCAGGAGTGTAATTGAAATCCGTTTGAGCTGGAATGTACGTTCCTATTACCCCGTTTCTCATTCCAATATCATTAATTGGTTCCGGGTCAAATTCTACAGTTCCGCCGACGGCTTCTATTTTAGGCCTTGACATCGGCATTGTAACCATACCGAATTCATGGGTAGTAACGGAATTTCTTTGGGCAATATCAATCATTATATTTGCCTTTTTCCCGATTTTAGCCATTGCATCTCCGTCCTGTGATACCCTGGCAATATACTCCATAACATGTCGGTATGCATAATCTGTCTGCTCTTTAAGCAAATCAAAATTATTTTTCAGTCCCTCTTCGGCAAAACATTCATATTGGTCAATCAAAACCCTTGGCAATTCAGTCTTAATATTAACAACTGGCGGCTTTTGTTTTAGCTCTAACCTTGCCCTCGCACTTTTACGTTCTATTCTGCAATCAACTGTCTCAATAGAGATTTTTGCGGGTGTCGTTTGGATAGAAAGTCCCATACATCTCACATCCTTGTATCACACTCTTTTAAATTACCTTAGGAAATCCACCAGTGTTTGTTGTATAATTCTTGCTCCTCCAGCCAATGAAGCCTGATAAACATTTTCCTCCATTTTCAGATTCATAATTGTCTCTGCAGGGTCAGCATCCTCATTCTTGCTCATCAGATCTGTCATATTAACCAGATCATTGCTCATTCTATCTGCTGACAAATCAATTCTATTCTGTCTTGCACCGATATCAGCCCTGACTCTTAAGAGGTTATTAACCTGTACATCAAACTGATCCAGCTTGCTACTTACTCCTGCGTTATTTCCTGATTCCAAATCAGCTATAACACCAGAGAAAAGCGCCATCAATGCAGGTTCAGCCCCGTCAACTGCATCTCCCCCACTATTAAAAATATCTCCTCCGGCAACATTTATATTTATATTGTCACCTGCACCAATCTCAAACTGAATTTTTTCCGTTACCGTATCAACATCAATTTCAAATTTCCCAAAATCAGGGCTGGTTTCATCGTCGTTAATTAATTTTTGATCTGTTTTAAATCCCGAAAACATATATCTTCCGCTATAGGTTGTGTTAGCAATATGCACAAGCTGTATTTTCAATTGTTTCATTTCCTGACCTATATCTCCGGTCTCTGTTGAGGAGTTTGTACCGTTTGCAGCTTGAGTAGCAAGTTCCTTAGCACGCTTTAGTACATCTCCGATTTGAGCCAGAGCGGCATCCGTAGCGTCCACCCAGGATTGTGCATCCCCCAGATTTTTTTGGTACTGCTCAATCTTTGAGACATCTGTTCTCAATTTCAATGCTCTGGCAGCAACGATAGGGTCATCAGATGGGAGCTGAATTTTCTTACCGGTATTCAATTGGTTCTGATACTTTATCATACGGCTTTCGTTATTTCCCAAGGCCGTTAGCATATTTGAAATCAGCATGTTATTTGTTATTCTCATATTTTAGCCCACTCCTAACTTATTAATAAGTGTATCATATATTTCACCCATAGTTACTATCATTCTGGCTGCTGCATTATATGACTGCTGGAATTTAACCATATTTGTCATTTCTTCGTTTAGGTTTACCCCGGATACTGACATTCTTCTGTTATCAACTTGCTTAACTAAGGTCTCCTGAGTTTTGGCAAAGGTCTCAGCCTGTTGTGCATCTATACCCATACCTGCCACCAACGACTTCATAAAATCTTCGGGAGCACCTTCCTTGAAAAGACTTTGGTTTGCTCTGATGCCCATTAATTTTTTCAAAATATTGGTATTTCCGTTTTGACCATCTGCATCAGATGTAGCAATATTATTTGCATTATTTATTATGTCACTGCTGACGCTAAAGTTCTTTGCAGTTATTTGGTCATACTGTGCGGCAACTTGATTTATATAATCAGGATCTGTTTTGCCCACAGTAACCCCCGCTATTAAGT
Source organism: Clostridium sp. BNL1100 (assembly GCF_000244875.1). Classification (NCBI taxonomy): domain Bacteria; kingdom Bacillati; phylum Bacillota; class Clostridia; order Eubacteriales; family Clostridiaceae; genus Clostridium; species Clostridium sp. BNL1100. The sequence continues at coordinate 96,075 of NC_016791.1, read as the reverse complement.
CCGCACTACTTATAGGTGTATCCCCCACGCCTAACATCGAGAAGAATCTTATGTCAGTAGGTGCAGGAGTAGTATCTGTTAAATTGGCATCGTAGCCGTACCCGTCAATGTGCCCTACACCGGTATGGGCATATCCCGAATCTATTTTTGTATAGCCCTCATTAAAGGCTATCGCAAATGTACGGACAAATTCATTCAGTTTTCTCTGGTAGTAAGGAACTCCTTTATATATTGGAGTACCGTCTATACCATCCTTACCGTCTCTTACATCCAGCAATCCACGAAGTTCGCCCCCTGAAATGTTTACGCTGTTACCGTCCTCCCATTTTATATCATAAAGATTTCCGATATCTTCTTCATTAAGTTTTGTATTTCTCTGAATTACGGTAAGTTTAGTTGCACTGAAATGATCTACCAGTGTTTTGCCTCCCAATGTAATCTGGAAATGTATATCATCATCTCCATTTGGAAGCTTGCCGTAAGAAATTTCTTTGGCCTGTATATTTGCAAGCTTTGAAAGCTGGTCAACCAACAGGGTCCTTGAATCCCTTAAGTCATTGGCCGTACCGCCTGTAAGCTCATAGTTATAAATCTGCTTGTTTAAAAGCTGAATTTGGGAAGCAATTATATTAATCTGATCAACGTCAGTTTTAACCTGATCATTTATATCATTTTGAAACTGCTCAAAATGAGTGGCTGTATTGTTAAAATATTTTGTCAATGTCGTAGCCTTTTGAACAACTAATGCACGTGCAGCCCCACTCGAAGGGTCTTTTGACAGTTCCTGTAATGAATCAAAAAAGCCATCCATTATTTTAACAAATCCGCTGTTGGATGGTTCGTTAAAAGTAACTTGAATTTCACCCATAAGCTCAGCCTTCTTGCTCCATTCTCCGTTGGCTACATTTTCGCTCCAATACTTGAAATCCAGATAAGTATCACGGATTCTCTGTACACCGGTTACCTGTGATCCAGTACCGACCATACCTGTTCCATCCATAACTGCCAAAGGATTGGATGCACTTTGTATGGACTGCTGCCTGGAGTATCCAGGTGTTGTTGCATTTGAAAGGTTGTGCCCTACAACATCCAGATTTCTTTGTGCTGTGTAAAGTCCGCTTAGTGCGACATTCAAACCAAAAAAGCTTTGCTGCATTTCATCTCACCCATTTCTTTGTTTAATATACTTATCTTCCTACCTTACCCATTGATGTAATAATAGTTTCCATCATTGAGTCCATTATATTAAGCACTCTAGAAGAAGCATCATATGCAAACTTATACTTCATCATGTTTGACATTTCTTCATCCATAGATACTCCCGAAATTGCATTACGTTGAGCATCAACCGCATTTACAACCGTTGCCTGACTGGTGGCGATCCTGTCGGCCTCCATGCCGCCGTTTCCAATTTCAAGAATAAGGTTTCTGTAATATTCGTCAATACTTACTTTTCCAGTACTATTAACCAGTATATCTACATCCCTCAGGTTAGCAATCTGCCTAGCTACTGTATTATCACCTTTTGCAGTTGTCTTTGACGCTGTTATATTGTTTAATCCGTTATCACTCAACAATTCATCACTTAACTTAAGGTTTCCCATCTCTATTGGATAGTTACTGTCTATCACTCCGAAGAATGCTACACCCGGTTTACCATCCAAAGTCATACCTGACATCTGCAGAGCGTTTATTTCGTTAACCATTCTATTCAACATTGCATTTAACTTAATTTTTACATCAGATACTATATTTAATGATGGAGGTATATTTCCAAGTGCATCTTTAACTGTCTGAACCAAATTATCGTTCCAGCCTTTAAGCATGCCCTCATAGCCTGTCAAATCACTATTTATATCAACCAAGCTTCCGCCAGTTCCTGATGTGATAATTGACCATCCGGCCTCAGGATTACTTGCAGCGTCAGGTACCCCGTTGGTATAATAAGCGGGGTCTGTTACTACATTTACCTTCATATTCATATCTCTCAGGCTGTTCACATAGTTTGCAGCGTCCCCGATGAATGTGTCAGCTGCTCCGCTATTCCCGTTTATACTCTTATTTGTAAATACATAAGTATATTTCTTTGCATCCTCCCGGAATCCGTTTGGAGCATTATTTAAGGCAGCTAATTTATCAATTAGCCCTTTAAAACTACCATCGACTGTACCATCCGCTTCTAATAAATTATCCGCCGTCAAATCGGTTAGCATACTATCAATATTGCTGTTATCATAGGTTTTTGCATAAACACTGGACGTGCTCCCCATGGTTATAAATCTTATATTATAGTCCAGACCGGACTGTTTTAGTTCGTTTATATATGTTGATAATGAATCTTTTAAGGTATCAAAATCGTTCCCCGCTGACACATCAATTGCAAAGGTTATATCAGCCTTATAATTTGGAGTCCCATTTTCAGTGCTTCCCTTAATGCCGGGAACCTCTCCTCTGGCTTCCATTAGTCCCTTCAAAATTCCGCTCTTTATGTTTACCTTTATATCAGTACCTTCAAGCTTTGGATAGAAAAACTCGCCGTCTTCTGCATTTGTGTGAACATAAAGATTCTTTGACTGTCCGCGGGTAACCAGATAGTAACCACCAAGGGTTACATCCATCTGGCCGTCCTGCATCTCATTTACTTCTGCATCACAAAGGATTGAGAGTCTGTCCAGTAAAAGGTTTCTTTGGTCTCTATAGTCATTGGCCTTATCGCCGTTTATTTCCTGTGCAGCTATTTGTGTGTTCAGCTTTGCTATCTGACTTGTGATATTATTAACCTCATTAACACGAACCTGAATCTCCGAATTAAGATCGGTTTGCTGTTTATCCAACTGATTCCCGATATGGTTATAATAATATACCAGTTCCTGCCCTCTCTGTCTTACCATCGCTCTGGCAGTGAGACTCTCAGGCTCCTTACTCAGTTCCTGCCAAGAGTCCCAGAATTTATTCATAACTCCCTGTAAGCCATCACCCATAGGGTCATTCAGAATAGCTTCTACATCTTGAAATGCCTTGCTTCTAGTGTCCCAGTAGCCCTGAATTGTATTTTCCTGTCTGTATACTATATCCAGAAACGTATGCCTGATCTGCCTTGTTTCCTGAATATCGGCACCCAACCCATATTGAAATAATTTACCATTCTTACCATACTCGGTAATATAAGGATTTGTCTCGATAATCGCCTGTTGCCGAGTAAACCCTGGTGTGTGAACATTTGAAAGGTTGTGTCCTGTAACAAACAATCCTCTCTCACTAACCTTCAATCCGGATCGTGCTATTTCATAACTGGAAAATCCTACAGCCATTTTGCTGTCCCCCTAAAACATTGTTCTGTCTGATTAAAGCTTTACGTCAAACAAGTTTCTCTTTTTTACCTCGTCTGCGTTTCCTGAGCTGCCATAACTGTTTGTAACAGTCCCTACGCTTGTCATCATATTTATAGAAAAATCAATATACTCCAGAGAATTTTTTATAAGTTTTGAATTAAGCTCATTATTAACTTTCAAACCGTTTATACTATTAAGTATTTTTTCCTGACATTCTTTAAGCTCCGCAGCTTCCTTCTGTCCTAAACACAAGGTTAGCTCCGATATTGTTATTTCCTCAGGGTTTTTACCAAGGACTGTGGACAAGGATTCAACAATCTTTTCTCTTTGGTCTTCCAATTTTGCTATCTTAATAATCAGTGATTGCTCAATCTTAACAATATTTTCAAGCTCACTAACATTACCGCTCACAATTAAATCTGTCTTATTGTTTGATAGCTTTAAGAATGTATCGTAGATATCGTTTTCCTTGTTAAGAATGTCCGTTAACTCTTTTAGTAATCCTGTATCCATTTACAGTACCTCCGAACTTTAGCATTCCCATTAGATAGACTCTCTTTATGCCTTCTTGTCTATCATCGCTTTTCCAAGCTTCTCTACAATTTCCTGTCCGCTTACATTGTATGTTCCGGAATGGTACACCTCTTTAAACTCATCTATCTTGTTCTGCCTAACATCAGGAACCTCTTTGAGGGCCTTGAATACAACCTGATGATCCTTTGCATTATCCGAAATAGATATAACATCCTTTTTGGGTTTGACAGAGTTCACCTGGTTAACAGCTCCTACATGGTTCTGAGTGTTGTATACCTTTGAAACATTGTAAACGTCACCTGAAATCTTCATCTAAAACACCTACTTTCTAAAGTGCACAATAAAATCCAACCTATATAAATATTATCGACAGATTATCGAATTTATTTAGTATTGCTTTTTATTTGTAAATATAATTTTAAATTGTAAATAAATCTAAAGTAATTTTAGGCATTAAAAAACGAGGGTATTATTACACCCTCGCAGTAAGTTAGTTTTTATATTTTTTTGTTTAAATATCTCATTCCAATGCCATTCGCCCTCAATTGCTCCGAAGTATCCGGCTGAATTGTTCTAGTTGTCTTTTCAAGATCACCGCTGACTTCATTCTGACATTCCCTGCAAAATCTTCCTGTCTTTATAGATTTTCCGCATCTTTCGCACTCAAGAATTATGTTGGAATCATCCGTAATTTCCAGCCGTCCTTCTTTCAAAAACAACTTTATCTTTTCAACACTCACATCAACCTCTAAAGCTACCTGTGATAGTGTTGCACCTGGATTATCATACAAATAATCCTTAACCTTTTTAAAGACTTCTTCATCGGCATTCTTACAGTCCTGACAAATTGGAGCCCCGCCAATATAATTATACATTCTGCCACATCTTCTGCAGTTTCTTAAATCTGGCATGTCTATCCCTCCCCAAACAATTATACTCAAATTGAAGCTGAAAACCCAGTATCAATAATTTCTGGTAGTTGCAATAACCCCCGCTATAACCCTTTCGGCACCAGCCTGCTTTAGTGCCTTACAACATTGATTAACAGTACTCCCTGTTGTCACAATATCATCAATTAATAATATGTTTTTGTTGGCTATTAATCCATCATTAACAGCCATAAATGCATCTTCGAGATTTAATAACCGTTCGGTTCTTTTTAGCATACTTTGGCTCTTTGTCGCAGAACTCTTGATTAAAAGATTTTTCCCACATGGTATCTTTAATGTTTTAGCAATCTGCTCTGCCATCAGCTCTGCTTGATTGTAGCCTCTCTGCTTCTGTCTGCTTTTATGTAATGGAACGGGAACAATAATGTCAAAACTGACTAATTGCCGTGTATTTTCTATTTTCAAAGCTAATAACTTTCCAAACGTTCGGTAATATGATGACTTATTACTGAATTTAAACCTTCTCACAGCCTCTTTCAGAAAATCTGAATATCTGCCTACACAGAGTATACCATCACAATAATTTTGTATTCCTACGGGAAGATTTAATGATAGGATTGAATTTTTATAATAGTCTATCTCCCCGACACATTTCTCACAAATATATATCGGCACTCCTGCCTTCAAAATAGTGTTGCAGAGTGCACACCTCGGAGGAAAGATATATTCGATAAATGCTATAATACTTTCCTCCCTCTATTTTTAATAGAAAATTACAGTATATCTTAATATTACATCATTTTTCATTTTTGTGCAACAAACCAATTTATTATGTTGCACTGGGTTATCATAACTTTAAAAGGTCGCAGAGCATTGAATTTCTTTCATTAATTTTAACATTTGAAACCATTAATTTTATTGCCTTCTTTTGTCCTATAATACACGCCATTTTTTTGGCTCTTGTAACAGCTGTATATCCAAGATTTCTGTTCAGCATAACATAGTTTCTCATATGACATAGTATAATTGCAGCTTCGCATTGGGACCCCTGCATTTTATGAACTGTCAGGCAATATGCCAGATCTATCTCCTCAAGTTCATTTACATGATAAATTATTATAAAATCATCATACTGAACCGCTACCTTCTTTTCAGGTGTGCTTGCATCCTCATCCTCTGATTCAATTTCTTTGATATTGGATATTTCAATAATCCTCCCTATATCGCCGTTAAAAATGCCACAGTTCTCTTCAGCAAAATATCTTCCGGTTTCGGGGTCTCTCTGATAATGAGGAGTCTCGTAATTATTGCTTAGGTGAATAACCTTGTCTCCTTCTCTGAAAACACTATTTCCTCTTTTTATTTCCTGTTTATTTTCTTCTGCAGGATTAACCATCTCCTGTATTGCTTTGTTTAATTCATACGTCCCGATTTCAGAAGATTTTTGCGGGCAAATTATTTGAATATCATCTATTGTGTGGTTATAGGCTGTCATAAGCCTGTTTAATGCTTCCTGAGTCTTCTTTACAACCCTGTATTTGTCATCTTCTTCAATTACAAAGAAATCCTTGTTTTGATTGATTATTTCAGGCATTTCGCCATTTATAATTCTGTTGGCATTTGAAATAATGCCGGACCCGTCTGCTTGACGCTTTATAACATTTAACTTAACCGTAGGTATAACTCCACTTTTTATCATATCATCAAGCACATTTCCCGCACCTACCGATGGGAGCTGTTGCGTATCACCAATCATAACTACGGTTGTCCCAGGTGAAATAGCAGTAAACAATGCATGGGCCAGGTCTATACTAAGCATTGAGCTTTCATCGATTACAATTAGGTCATATGGAAGTTCGTTGCCTTGTCTGTAAAAAAAGCCCTTATTTTCGTAGGAAAATTGAAGAAGCCGGTGTATGGTCATTGCTTCAAAACCCGTTATTTCTGTAAGTCTTTTAGCAGCCTTTCCTGTTGGTGCTGCCAGCATAAAACTCATTTCCTCACGGTTCTCAAAAACTCTTTGCAACACATATATCATACATTCTACAGTAGTAGTTTTTCCACTTCCGGCAGAACCGGTGAGAATCAGCATGTTTGTTTCAAAAACAGCTCTAACAGATTCCTTTTGCATGGCTTCAAGTTCAAAGCCTTTCAGCTCTTCAAACTCCTCTATCAACTTGTCCACATGTACCACGCTAACTTCAGGCTGACACCTCACTATATTTTTAATGGCAAGTGCAGTCTCGTATTCAAGTTTTTGCATTTCCCTTGTATAAACAGCTTCATATCTATCTTCATTTTCTGTATATGTTATATTCACAAGAAGTCCCGTTTTTATCATTCTCTTATAGGCTTCTTCCAGTTCATCCTCGCTGATTTTATCAACATTATCACTTAAAGCTTTTGAAGTTGCCTGTAAAAGCTGTTGTCTGTATAAGTAGCAATGTCCTTCTGTTTCAGCTGCTTCCAATACGCTTTTAAGGGCGGCTTCCATTCTGAATATAGAGTGAGAATCTATTCCCAGTTTTTTTGCTATTTCATCACAGGTTCTAAACCCAAAGCCTTTTATATTCGTAAACATATATGGGTTCTGCTCGGCAATAGTTATGGAGGTTCCTTTGAAAGTATTGTAGATCTTCATTGCCTTAGCTGATGATACCCCAAATTTTTGAAAGAAAATCATAACGTTCTGATACTCCATGTTTTCCATATAGGAATCGTGGATAAGCCTCGCTTTATCAGCAGATATACCTTTTATTTTCACAAGAGAAAGTGGTTCGTTCTTTATAATCTCCAACGTGTTGCTCCCAAAGCCCTCGATGAAACCTGAAGCTGTTTTGTAGCCGACAACAATATTTCTTGCGGTTTTTTCTCCCACGCCCTTGATTATTCCACATGATAGAAAGGTTATTATTCCTTCATCCGTAGCAGGTTCAATAAATTCTACAATATCAGCCTTAAGCTGTTTTTCACCTTTGTATACTCCTACGGTACCGACAATTTTACAGGGTAGAACCGCACAATGGTCATTCACCTCATAATATCCTGTTACACTTATAAGGTCCTGGGCTTCATGCTCAAATCCATCCTCATCAACAATTCTTTCTATATCAAAAGTATAGATTTTATAGCCATTGTCTGCATTTTCATATATTTTATAGTCAAACCGGCCAATAATGCTTAGCGTTGCCCCCACAGGGTAACTGTCAAATGACCATCTTTGCTGTTGAAATTGTCCTGTTGCCACGGTAACCTCCAAACTGTAAAATAAGTGCTTGTCCCTATTAATTTTATTTGTAACATATATATCTTAACCTATTTTGTATACTGCTACAAGAAGGATACCTTGGCTGTATTTCTCTATTCATTTATAAAAGATACTTTCCCTCTCATCAAAGCTGCACACCTCAACCAGGGGGTACTGTTTTTCAAGCTTTTTAAGTATTTTATAAGTTTGATCCTTTGATTTCATATCAATAACTATAAAGCTTCCGTTTATGGCTATATTTCTTACAAATTTACTCATCATGGCTTCACGAACTATTCTTTCAATATTTTCCTCCTGATCATTTACCAAGAGAACAAGGTTTGCCTTTTCAACATAATACTTTTTGTTTTCCAACAATCTGAAAATACTTTTAAACAAACTTATAATACCGTAAATGGAGAATAGTCCTAAAATTATGTAGCTTAAATCTGTCATAAAATTCCTCCTTTAACATTCCTCGTACCATATTTTATGAATCATTGGTATGTTTTGTTACAAAGAGGCAGTTTAAAAAGGGGTACAATTTCTCAGCAGCTTAACTACTGCCGTGAAATTGTACCCCTTTTATGTTCTTTAAAAATAAAAATCTTATAATCCTGCTTCTTTTCTTAATGCATCAGCTACATCGGTCTTTTCCCATGAAAATTCTGCATCTTCTCTTCCGAAATGACCATATGCTGCTGTTTTTCTGTAAATTGGCCTTCTTAAATTCAGTTTACTTATGATAGCAGCCGGCCTTAAGTCAAAGTGTTTGTTTACTAATTCTGAAATCTTGTCCTCAGCTATAACAGCTGTTCCAAAGGTATCAACAAGTACTGATACAGGTTTTGCAACACCAATGGCATATGCCAGTTGAACTTCACATTTGCGAGCTATGCCAGCTGCTACGATGTTTTTAGCTACATATCTTGCAGCATATGCAGCGGAACGGTCAACCTTTGTAGGGTCTTTTCCTGAAAAAGCACCGCCCCCGTGTCTAGCGTATCCACCATAAGTATCAACTATGATTTTTCTGCCTGTAAGTCCGGAATCTCCTTGAGGTCCTCCGACTACGAACCTGCCTGTAGGATTAATGAAGTACTTTGTACCCTCATCCAGCAACTCTTTAGGAATTACAGGAATGATTACATGCTCCATAATATCCTTTTCTATAGTGTCATGGCTGACGTCTGCTCCGTGCTGAGTGGATATAACTACAGTATCAACCCTAACAGGCTTGTCCCCATCGTACTCGATAGTAACCTGTGATTTACCGTCAGGTCTTAAATACTTTACCAATCCATTCTTTCTTACTTCGCTTAGCTTCAAAGTAAGCTTGTGAGCCAACATTATAGGCATAGGCATCAACTCAGGTGTTTCATCACATGCGAAACCAAACATCATTCCCTGGTCTCCTGCTCCTATAGCCTGAATCTGCTCTTCGCTCATTTCACCTACTTTTGCTTCAAGTGCCTTATCAACACCCATAGCAATATCCGATGACTGTTCATCTATAGAAGTCATTACAGCACAAGTATCACAGTCAAATCCATATTTTGCTCTGTCATATCCTATTTCCCTGATAGTATTTCTTACTACCTTGGGGATATCAACATAACAGTTGGTTGTGATTTCTCCCATTACCATTACCATACCGGTTGTAACTGCTGTTTCACATGCAACTCTTGCTTGAGGATCCTTTTCATAAATTGCATCCAATACTGCATCAGATATCTGATCACAGATTTTGTCGGGATGCCCCTCTGTTACTGATTCAGAAGTAAAAAGCCTTTTTGTCATACAATACTACCTCCCCTATTTAAATAAAAATTATTAATTAGAGATTTTTTTATAAAATAAAAAAACCTCTTCCGAGGTTTGTCATGTTTTATATCAATAACACCCCTCATCTTCCAGGCAAAACCCGGAGGAATTGGCACCATGCAAAACTATGCTGGTTGCCGGGTTTCATCGGGCCCATTCCCTCCACCTCTCTTGATAAGGATTAAATATTAACTTTTATGTTTATTTAACCATAAATTGGTCTATTAGTCAATAGAAGTTAATTACTATTATTCATTTAATTTACTGTTTGCCTTTAATATAAACTTTGCAGCTTTTATAATAAATCTCTCATGCTGTCCCTCTCCTATTTTATCCTTTCCGTCAAAAGCTTCCACTGTAAATACCAGCCTTTTCCCATCAATTTCAACAAGCTCTGCCCTTGCAGTTACATTCATTCCTATAGGGGTTGCAGCAATATGTTTTATATTTATCATAGTCCCTACAGTTGAGCTATCTTCATCAATATAATTCTGTACAGCCATTGAAGCCGCCTTTTCCATTAATGCAATCATGGCAGGCGTTGCAAAAACATCAAGACTGCCGCTTCCCATAGTTTTTGCAGTATTAGCCTCCGAAACAAGTACCTCTGTGCTTCCTGTTATCCCAACCTTTAGTTCCATGTGAATAATATCCTCCCATGTGAAAATAAGTATAATTAAGGGGCTTGCCCATTGTAAAAGCAACCCCCTAAATATTTAAAATCTAGTTAACCTTCCAACTGAGGTGTTTGTGAAGAACCCTCCAGTGCCACACTTTCAAAAATCTCTTCAAACTCTGCACCTTCGACTTTTTCCTTCTCAAGAAGTACTTCGGCAAGTTTATTAAGTCTTCCGATATTTTCTTTTAACAGGAACACGGTTCTTTCATATGCACTGTCAATGATACTTTTAACTTCATTGTCAATTATTGCTGCAACCTCATCACTGTAGTTTCTGGCCTGAGCAAGATCCCTTCCAATGAAAACTTCATCATTTTCATTTCCGAAAATCATATTGCCAAGTTTGTCACTCATACCATACTTTGTAACCATGTTTCTTGCAATCTGATTAACCTTTTTAAGGTCGCTTGATGCTCCGGTACTGACTTCATCCATAATAATGTCCTCGGCAGCTCTTCCGCCAAGTGCAATAATTATTTCTTCAATCAGTTGAGACTTGGTATGATAGCTCTTATCCTCCTGAGGTCTGCTTGCGGTATATCCGCCTGCCATACCTGCTGGTATGATTGACACCCTGTCTACCTTCTGGCTTGAGGATACAAGCTTTATTGCAATTGCATGACCCGCTTCGTGAAATGCGGTAACCTTCTTGTCATGCTCGCTCATAACACGGCTCTTCTTTTCAGGTCCCATCATTACTTTGAATGCAGCTTCTTTTATCTCTTCGTTACCTATTTTTTTCTTATTTGCTCTGGCAGTTAGCAAAGCAGCTTCGTTCAAAAGGTTTTCAATATCTGCTCCCGTAAAGCCCGGAGTTATTCTCGCAAGATCGTCCAGCTTTACATCATCTGCTAATGGCTTTCCTCTTGAATGAACCTTTAATATCTGCTCTCTACCCTTTATATCTGGCAAACCAACAACAACACGTCTGTCAAAACGACCCGGTCTTAGTAAAGCAGGGTCTAATATATCAGGTCTGTTTGTTGCCGCAAGTATGATTACTCCCTCATTTATACCAAAACCATCCATTTCAACAAGAAGTTGGTTAAGGGTCTGTTCTCTTTCGTCATGGCCTCCGCCTAATCCGGCGCCTCTGTGACGTCCTACGGCATCTATTTCATCTATGAATACAATACATGGTGCATTCTTTTTTGCCTGTTCAAAAAGATCACGTACACGTGATGCGCCAACACCGACAAACATTTCAACAAAGTCGGAACCACTGATGCTGAAGAACGGTACCCCGGCTTCACCTGATACAGCTTTAGCCAAGAGTGTTTTACCTGTTCCGGGAGGTCCCACAAGGAGTACACCCTTTGGTATTCTGGCACCCAGTTCAACAAACTTCTTTGGTGCTTTTAAGAACTCAACTATTTCTGCCAGTTCCTCTTTTTCTTCATCTGCACCGGCTACATTCTCGAATGTAACCTTTTTCTTATCGTCAACAGTCATTTTTGCACGGCTTTTTCCAAAGGACATAACCCTGTTGCCCCCGCCTCCGCCTTGAGACTGCTGGATGAAAAAGAACCATATGAGAATTAATATTATTACAAGACCTACAGTCGGCAGCATCGACACCCACCATGGCGGTTGAGGAGGCTGTGTTACATGAAAATCTTCAATAAGGTTACTATCCAATGCAGCTGTAAATCTATCAGATGCAGATGTAACATCCGGAGGGACAATAACCACAAATTTGGTCTTATTATTTTCCTTTGGCTTCTTCAATTCAATTGTAGCCGTGTCTGTTTGTAAACCTATACTCTTTACATTCCCGGCCTTCATTTCCGTTAATAATTGAGAATAACTCATTTTAGGTGGATTATCAGTAGCAGTAAAGAAGGTTATTATAACCAAAATAAGTATAAAAATAATTATATAAAAACTGATACCCTTAAAATATTTCAAATATCTCCCTCCTTAATTAGACCCAGGTATCAAATATAACTCAAAGGCCTTTTTGCTTCATTTCGCACACTGAGTTATTATTTAAATTTTAATCCAAACACCCGAAAAAATGCGGCTGCCATTCCTGGATATATTGCATAAACAACACTATTCTATTAGCTTATTATTCCAATTTGTACAGTATATATTATATTAGCATATACACATATAAAACACAATAAACACCATAATCAGTAATAAATTTTATTTTTTTGTGTACACTTCCCTTTTCAATACGCATACTTCAGCTATATTTCTGTATTTACCCGCATAATCAAGTCCGTAACCAATTACAAACTCATCTGGTATTTCAATTCCTTTATAGTCAACCTTGAGGTCAACCTTTCTTCTTGATGGCTTATCAAGTGCAGCACACACCTTTACACTCAGGGGCCCCCTTGTTTTGAGTAGTTCTACCAAGTGGTTGAGTGTAAGACCTGTATCTATAATATCCTCAACTATCAATACATGCTTTCCGGTAATATTTGTATCAACATCCTTTATTATTTTTACAACTCCTGATGATTTTGAGGAATTACCGTAACTTGATACTGACATAAAATCCAGGTCAACGGGAATTGTTATTTTTCTGGCTAAGTCTGCAAGAAAAATAAATCCTCCTTTAAGAACCCCAATAATAACTAACTCCTGTCCTTCGTAGTCTTTTGAAATTCTAGCACCAAGTTCTTCGACCTGTTTGTCCAACTGTTCCTTTGAAATCAATACTCTCTCTACAACGTCCATTTAATGCTAATCCCCCTTGATATAAGCAAATCTTTTTTATTTTTTCTCTGGAATACAAGAAATCTTCAATACAGTTCTAGTATTGTCAGTTACTTTATAATTATCACTTATTTTATTTCCTACTACCCATACTATTTCTTTATCCAATGCTAAAAGCGGAATCATATCCCTAATCTCTCTAGGAACCTTATTATCTATAAAGTATTCCTTTAGTTTTTTAGTACCATTTGACTTTAATGGTTTGAAAACATCTCCGTCTCTTCTGTTTCTCAACAGGACATTTTCCCCGGATGAAGTCAATTTATCTAAATCAATAAATTTAGTATGAGCTTTTTCGTTACAATTTATAAATTCCCGGCAGCTTTTAATTGATTCTATTTTGAAAATTTCAGTTTTAACAATAATACCTTTATTTTGTATTTCAGTCTCTCCAGGAATTTGAAGAACTTTTTCAAACTGTTCCCGAAGTATTTTTCCCTGTTCTTTTAAAATCAACGAGTTATAAGTCCTTACAGCTGCCATAGAATGAGGTAAATCAATCTGAGCACCAGTTCTTCCGTTTTCAATAAGGTTGTTGAGCTTATCCATATGAATGTACTCAAACCCATTAAGTGTTCCGCAGGTTTTTCCTACAGCTATCCTCAAGACACGTAATCTGATAGCTTGATGCACTTCTGCTAATACCTTCAAATCCAGTTCTGTATACATTCTCTTTTCAGAAAGAACTGATTTTTGATAGTATAATTCAGAATTATATCTTAAATAATCATCCTCTGCTACAACTATTTTAGATAATCTTAGTAAATTTTCAGTAATATCCGACCCGGATGCCTCATTAATTGCCGGAATCACACTAAGCCTTATTCTATTTCTGAAATAATCGGTATGAAGATTGGAGCTGTCAGTAACAGCCTCTAATCCAATTCCGTTTACATACTCCTCTATTTGGGATCTGTCAGCATCTAACAGGGGGCGTATAATGTTATCTCTTTTATACTCCATTCCCCTGAGTCCATCCAAACCTGTACCTCTGCAAATTCTCATTAAAATGGTTTCTGCCTGATCATTTCTTGAATGGGCAACAGCGATTTTTGAAGCACCTTGCTCGTCCGCAACAAGGCTAAATATTTCGTATCTGGCATTTCTGCCGGCTTCCTCCAGAGATGTTTTTTCGATCTTTGCTTTTTTTGCAACATCAACACGTTTTACGTAAACCTCAAGTCCTAAAGAAGAGCATAAGCTCCTTACAAAATTCTCATCCCTGAGGGCTTCTTCACCCCTTAACATATGGTTTACGTGTACAGGATATATTTTTATTCCCAATTCTTTTGAAATAGAATACAAGACATGGAGCAGGCACACTGAGTCATACCCTCCGGATATGCCAACAATTACGCCTTCTCCATAATTAATAAGCCCCTTATTTTTAATGGTTTCAAAAACCAATTGTTTGAGCATGATAATTCCCTTTACCCGTTTTTATTGCCTGAACTTTTCGAGATTCGCAAATTTTGTGTACTGTCCCAACCACACAAGCTCTACTGTTCCCGTAGAACCATTTCTGTGTTTTGCTAGTATTACCTCTGCTATATTCTTCTTTTCTGTTTCAGGATTATAATAATCATCTCTGTAAAGAAACATTACAATATCAGCATCCTGCTCTATTGCTCCAGATTCTCTCAGGTCACTCAGTATCGGTCTGTGATCGGTTCTTGCTTCCGGAGCACGGCTAAGCTGTGACAATGTAATTACCGGAACATTTATTTCCTTTGCAAGAATCTTGAGAGAACGGGATATTTCAGAGATTTCCTGTTGTCTGTTTTCACTTTTTGACCTGCTCCCCTGCATTAACTGCAGGTAATCTATAATTACAAGTCCGAGATTATGTTCAAGCTTTAGCCTTCTGCATTTTGCCCTTATTTCAGTAATTGATACACCCGGTGTATCATCTATAAATATGGGCGCCTCCGAAAGCGGTCCTAATGCCTTGGCAACCTTTTGCCAGTCGTTGTCTTCAAGCTTTCCAGTTTTCATTCTATTACTGTCAACCATTGCTTCACTGCAAAGCATTCTGTTTACAAGCTGCTCTCTGGACATTTCCAGACTAAATACTGCAACGGGGACATTGCTGTGTACGGCTGCATTTTGTGCAAGATTTAGCGCAAAAGCAGTTTTCCCCATTGCAGGACGGGCAGCTATCAAAATAAGGTCTGAATTATGCAAGCCTGATGTTTTAAAATCAAGATCAGCAAATCCAGTAGGGATTCCGGTTATGTTTCCACTATTATTATATAATTCTTCTAATTTGTTAAATGTATCTACCAGAACATCTTTTATTGGCACAAAGCCTTGTGAACTACGCTTCTGAAGTATATCAAATATATTTTGCTCTGCCTTGTCCAGTATATAGGATACTTCCTCCGATGCGTTGTATCCCAGATCAACTATATCTGATGAAGCCTTTATTAACTTTCTCAAAAGTGCCTTCTCTTCAACTATTTTTGCATAATGCTTTACATTTGCCGTTGTAGGTACCTCAGTTGCAATATTAGTCAAATATTCAAGTCCACCCACAAGATCAAGCTTGCCGTGAAGTTTTAAGCGTTCGGATACAGTAATCAAGTCGATGGGCTGGGCTCTGTCAAATAGTTCAATAATTACGTCATATATTTCTTTATGATCCGGCCTGTAGAAATCCTCTGATTTTAATATCTCCATAACAACAGGAACAACTTCCTTGTCTATGAGCATAGATCCAAGAACAGATTGTTCCGCTTCCAGGCTTTGAGGAGGAATTCGGCCAAGAGTTCCTATATCCATTATAATATTCCACCTTGTTTTTAGTTGTTGTTCCTATAAATCTTACAGACTTTCTATCTTTACTGTAAACTTTGAGTTGATTTCGGGGTACAGTTTAACTTCAACTTCAAAAGTACCCACAGCTTTGAGTGAATCTGGCATAACCAGTTTCTTTTTGTCTATGTCAAGCTTCTGCTGGGATTTTAGTGCTTCCGCAACATCCTTGCTTGTTATAGACCCGAAAAGCTTTCCGTTCTCACCTGCTTTTACCTTTAATGTAACTGTTATATCCTTTATCTTCTTTGCCAGTTCCTTTGCCTGTGATATTTCACGGTCTTTCTTCTGAGCTTCTGCTTCTTTTTTGGTTTTCATTATGTTTACATTTGATGAAGTAGCCTCTACTGCAAGTCCTCTTGGAAGAAGGAAATTTCTTGCATACCCGTCACTGGCTTCAACCATCTGTTCTTTTTTTCCCAAACCTTTAACATCTTGTTTTAATATAACCTTCATAGATTGACCCTCCTGTTTGCGGTTTAATTATTCCTTTGCAAGGCTGTCTATATATTCGTAAATAGCATTTTTAAGCATTTTCTTTGCATCCTGTATGGATACATCCTCAATCTGAGCACCTGCTACCGTCAGATGTCCGCCCCCGCCAAGCTTTTCCAAAATCATCTGTACATTTATATCCCCAAGAGATCTTCCACTGATTACAACCTCTCCATTATGGTAACTCAAAACGAATGCCGCTACAAGTCCTGAAAGACTCAACATCTGATCTGCAGCCTGAGCTGCTATAAGCTGCGCACCCTTGATATTGTTGGGGCAAATGGATATTGCAATATTATCATACACTACTTCTGCATCTTTTACTATATTGGAAATAGTAATGTAAGTTTTTAAATCATTTTGGAATAACTGTTTAACAGATACCGTATCTGCACCCTGTCTTCTCAGGTATGACGCTGCCTCAAAGGTTCTTACACCCGTTTTAAATATAAAGTTTTTTGTATCTACAACGATTCCTGCATATAAAGCTTCCGTTTCAATATTGGTAAGCCTTATTCTGTCTTCTACGTATTGCAGAAGCTCTGTTACCAACTCACAAGTTGAGGATGCATAGGTCTCCTGATAGGAGAGTACGGCATCCTGAATAAAGTCAGCCCCTCTCCTGTGGTGGTCTATGATTACTACCTGTTCTGTCATTTTCAACAGTTCCGGAGCCTCCGTAAATCCCGGTTTGTGTGTATCAACTACTATAAGAAGTGTTTTCTTGGTTATAAGGTCCAGAGCCTCATTTGTACCAACAAAAACGTTAGTATATTCGGGTTCCTTTGCCATCTTGTTCAGTATTGCATCTATATTTGCATTGGAATGATTCAGTACAATATTTACTCTTTTATCCCTGTTCTTTACAATACGGTAAATGCCAAGTCCTGCTCCAAGACAGTCTATGTCAGCATTCTCATGACCCATTATAAGCACGGACGGCGCCTGATCTATCAAACCTCTTAAAGCATAAGCAATAACCCTGGCTTTGACTCTTGTCCTTTTTTCAAGCTCTCTGGTACGACCACCAAAGAACCGGAAATTGTCGCCGTCTTTTATTACCACGTGGTCGCCGCCCCTACCAAGTGCTATGTCAATACATGCATTTGCATTTTGCAGGTTTTCAACAATTGTGGGAGCATTTATCCCCAACCCTATGCTGAGTGTAACAGGAATCTTGTTCCCGAGATTTATTTCCTTAACTGTTTCCAGTATTTCAAACCTTTTTTCTTCAAGTTCATGCAGATACTTGAATGCAAATATACAAAGATATTTGTCCCTTTCAAATTTCTTCAGAACTCCTCCCGTGTGACTTATCCAACTGGTAACCTTTTTATCTATTTCCGCCAGTAATTGCTGTCTTACAGCGTCTTCCATACTTTGCATCAGGTCATCATAATTGTCAATTACTATAAGTCCTACGGTGTTTTTATTTTCCTCAAACTTCTTTTTTTCGTCTATTAATTCAGTGTTATCGACAAGATAGAGCATAACAATAACGCTTTCCTCGTTATTACTGTCGTCAAGCTTTACTAAATTGCCAAGAACTGAATAATGTCTGTTATTTATAGTGATTTCCGAAGATATGTTTATGCTGTCCCCTTCCATCATCTGGGGTTTTAAGTCAGAAACAAGTCCGGCTACTGTTTCCTCCTGAAAAGTGTCATTCTGGAATATGCCCTTGAAGGAGGAATTATACCATACGGTTGTCCCATCTAATTCTGCAAGTACCAAAGGCATAGGAAAGTTTAATAGGGTGTCCTTTGTAGCACAATCTATATTAAAGGTAAGTGTCTCTATGTACTTGGTTATTTCCCGGTTTCTGATATGGGTGGACTTATAGTTATAAATCACCAGAAACACAAGCAAAACATACCCCGGTATAGAAACCAAAGGGTTTAAAGCCGTTATTACTATTATGAGAAAGAAAATTACCCAAAGGTAAAAACCAGCCTTTGGAATAAATATCCGTGATAGTTTTCTGCTATCCATCTGAATTCTCCCGAATTAAGTCCCCTGCCTTCCGGATCTTGATACATTAAGGTGTTTTGCCAACTCTGACAAATCCCCGTAATATTTCTCAACATCATGATCCTCCACAAGGCCGAGCCTAATCTTACTATCTATTTTCATTTCTATAGTTTTATAATTAATACCGAACCGCTTTCCAAGAAGATAACAAATTAAAATAATATTTGCAAGCGTGTCTGCAAGTGTTTCCGAAACCTCTTCCCGAAAACCGTTCACCAGCGCTTTAAACAAATTTGCTACATCAGTAAGCAGTTCGCTTTTAAGCCATTCAATAATCTTAACATTTCTTGTTATATCAATTTGATTGTCAAACTGTGTCATAACTTCCCCCCACACATAGTCTACCATTTTTTGTAATCTAAATTATACCACTATTATGGGGCTATAGCCTTTCATTTCCCGTTATTTTCGGTGTATATTCTATATTTTTCCCTTAATCATGGGATACGAACCGATAAACCTGTAAAATGATGTTTTTCTTTTTATCATTGTCAAAGCATCATAAATATCCTGATCCTCTATATGACCGTCAATATCAATAAAAAATATATATTGCCCAAGTGCATTTTTGGATGGTCTTGACTCAATCCTTGTCATATTGATATCCCACAGGCTGAATATATCCAATACTCTGTACAGGCTTCCGGGCTTGTTATCCGTTGAAAATACAATGGAAGTCTTATCACAGCCCGTCCTTTTCTGGTATTCTTTTGAAATTATAACAAACCTTGTATGATTATTTGCAACATCCTGTATATCTGCTGACAATACTTCAAGCCCGTTTATTTTAGCAGCTGTACGGCTTGTAATTGCCGCATAGGTACCGTCCCCTTCGGAAACCCTTTGAGCAGCTTGGGAGGTACTGTTTTCCTCAACCTGAACAGCCTTAGGATAACATCTATTCAGGAATTCTCTTGCCTGTCCTAAGGGCTGAGGATGTGACATAATTGTAGTGATATCCCCAGGTAAAGTTCCCTTCTTGACTACCAGATTTAAACTAACGGGCAGTATAAGTTCTCCTTTAATATACAAGCCTTCTTCTTTAGCTAATACGTCCAGCGTAACATTAACGGCACCTTCAAGGGAGTTCTCAATAGGAACTATTGCCTCACTTATAATGTTGTCTTTAACTGCATAAAGAACATCCTGAATAGACACAAACTCCATTAGGGTGCACGACTTTCCCTCCGCATATAGTCCGGCCGCTTCATGTGAAAATGTTCCGCATGGACCAAGATAACCAATACTTTTTACCATCAATATTCCCTACCCGTTTCATATATAAATTCTTTTCCGACAATAATATATAATATCATTTATTACCCATATTTCCAACCGAATAATACAAAAAGGGTAGAACATCGGCTATTTATCATTTTCGTTTTCGCTATCGTTATCGGTTTTACCGAAATCCAGTGCCTGCTTTTCCAGTTCTTCATCACTTACCTTTGTATTAATTATCTCAAGTGCCTCTTGGTACCTGTCCTCCGGTACTTTTACATCTATAGGAACACAAGGCCCTAGTATAACATTTAACAAGGTACTGTCAATGAGGCCCAGATCTTTTCCTTTCCCTACACATACTATTCCATTTTCCTCGAGTTTTCCTTTAATTATGTTAAACTCAAACTCATTATCCGCTGTTTTAAGATACTTCCAATTAATTTGATCTTGTTGGTTATCCATATATACCCTCCAATTATCTTATCATAATATTCCCATATATGTTTTCCCGTTCCACCTTTTTATATATTATACTATTAATATAATATTGTTAACAGTTTTACAACCATACATATGATAAATTTCCTATAAGCTTCCGTTGATTTTACTCCTTCTATCTGTCAGAATTAAAAAAACAAATATTTAATAGGAGTTGACATTACAATGAGTTTTAATGGATTTACCGGCGAAGCCCTTAGATTTCTTTTTGAGAATAGAATGAACAACAGTAAGGAATGGTACGATAGTCATAAACCCGATTATAAAAAATATGTGTATAATCCTTTTTTAGAATTAATTGAAGAGTTGATACCTACCATAATGGAAATAGATAACCAAATTATAACTATACCGTCAAAATTGATTTCCAGAGTTCGTAGGGATACAAGGTTTACCAAAGATAAAACACTTTACAGAGATAATGTATGGATTGTTTTTCTTAGGGATAAAAGCATTATGTCAACCTCCCCATGTTTCTGGTTTGAACTAACTCAAAAGGGGTCAAGCTATGGAGTAGGATTCTACGGTGCAGAAACGAAGTCAATGGCTAATATGCGGGAAATGATAATTAACAGACACCCTCTGTTTCTGGATGCCCTTGCTTGCTATGAATCCCAAAATCAGTTTGTTATTGGCGGCGATATGTATAAGCGAAGCAAATTCCCTGACCAATCCGAAAATCTAAAATTATGGCTGGATAGAAAAAATGTTTTCTTTGAAAGTGTACAGAACAACTTCAAACTTGCATTTTCAAAAGAATTGCCTGAAGTATTAAAGCAAGGTTTCCTTCAGCTAAAGCCAATATATGATTTCCTATGCATGATTGAAGCTTATGGTGGCTAGAAGATAAATAAAGAACCATTCAGATATTTCAAGTATCCGGATGGTTCTCTTAACTTTATAACCCTGTCATCTTTTTTACACAATTTATACTATTTAATTACCAACGGATACCGCCTCCACCAAAGATAGAGCCACCTGCAGTGGTTACCATAGTACTGGTTGTAAATGTCTTTGATAGTGTACCGTTAATGTACAGGTTATAAGTTTGACCTGATAATAAAGACGGAGAAGTAAACAGCAATGTTGAACCGGCTTTTTTTGCTGTAAAGTTATAGATTTCAGTTCCGGAAGCATTTTTTATGCTCACAACAGCATTTAATGAAGGCCCGGTTAATATAGCTGAACATTGTTTAGATGTACTTGCAGTAGGAGAAGATGTGCATCCACCCACTGCCGCAAGAGTTCCTCCGGTTATAGTGAAATTGTTAGTATCACAATCAGCACAGCCATCAGGTTGACCGCCCCCATAAATAACTGCATTTCCCCCGGTCATAGTTATGGTTCCGTTTGAGTCATAAGGGTCTTTTCCAGACATTATTGCAATATTTCCACCGTTGATAACTAATTGGTTACCGGCACACAAGCCATCTTCAGTTGCTGTAATATTAATAGTACCATTATTAACAGTTGTTACAGTTTTGCCCTCAATACCTTCATAGGATTTTAAAACTGTAGTTGTACCGCCGTTAAATGTTAAATCCAATTCAGAATGAATCCCGTCGTCACCTGCACTTAGAGCCAAGGTACCATTCTCAATTATTATATCACCATCTGTGTCAATACAATCTGAAGTTGCGGTGATATTTAGTGTTCCTCCGGTAATTTCTATTGTATTGTTGCAATGTATTCCGTCTGTAGGGGCAGATTTAATGTTAATATTCCCATTTTCAATTTTGATATCGTCATCACCTGCAATACCGTGTTTGTAATTACCGGTAATATTTAAAGTTCCGGCACCCTTTATTTCTAAATCGTCATTGCTGGATATAACAGCTTTAGCTTCAGAATTAGCCGTAGAGTACGTTTTTGCATCCGTTAAGTTGTTTGTTGACCCCTCTACAATTGTAATAAATCCCTTGTCCACGTTTTGAAAATAAATTGCCGGTCCACTTGAATTGGTTATATTACAACCATTTAGACGCAACTTAACTTTCTCTGTAGTATTAACGTAAATCATACCATTTGACAAAGTACCTGCCACCTCGAAATCACCTCCGGCAGTAATATTAACAGTTGAGCCACTTACTGCCACACCTGTTCCAGTACAAGTTATTGTACTGCCTAGGTTGATTTTACCGACATTTGCTTTCCATGCATCTTCAGGATCTACGGGAGTAACAGTATCAACAGGGAACGTGGTTATGTTTCCCAGTAGATAACTTTTCAGTAATGCAAAGTCAATGGCATCCACCGAACTATCACCATTTAAGTCAGCAGCTTTAGTATCACTAATTGTAGAAACACCTAAAAGACTGCTCTTCATGGCGGCAATATCCAGTGCATTTACTCCCCCATCAGAATTTAAATCTCCCGTAACAGCTGCTTTTGTTAACATACTACTACAAGCAAGAGTACCTGCCAGCGTAAGTACCAAAACTAACTTCTTTTTCATAAAATACCTTCCTTTCTTTCATTTAATTTAGTTACCAGATGTGGTACCATTTTACAATTTTAAACTTAAACTAACCTTAAAAAATGCAACTACTTGAGCTTATTTGTTGACATTTTTTTCAATATATAACATTATATATATAAGTTATAAGAATGAGGATTTGTTATGAATATTCTGCTTTTTGAAGACAGAATTCCTTCCGCTGATTCACTTGTACATACTTTTAAGAAAAACCATCACACCGTTTTCTATACAGATAGTATCCGGGACGGCTTATATCTCGCTGCGACTGGTGTATATGATATTATCATTTTGGATACTTTGGAGCATACGGCAGACGGAGTTGTTTTGGTTAAAGACATTAGGAACCTAGGCTTGACATTGCCCATATTTCTACTTTCTGCTCAAAGCGATGTAACCTGTAAAGTAATAGCACTTGACAGTGGTGCAGATGATTATCTGGTCAAACCATTTTCCACAGAAGAACTATTAGCACGAGTTAGGGCTTTAGGCAGGCGAAAAAACTCAATACTTTTAAACAATACTTTATGCTATGGTGATATCACGCTGGATACCTACAGTTTAAAAATATCCACAAAAAGTGCAGAAACTAAATTGACCTGCCAGGAGTGTAATATTTTAGAGTTTTTAATCATACGGAAATGTGTGATTACTTCAAAAGACATGATAATAGAAAAAATCTGGGGATTTGACTCTGATGCACACGGAAATCACGTTGAAGTGTACATATCTTTTATAAGAAAAAAATTGAAATCTTTAAATTCAAAAGTCCTTATAAATACTATTCGCAGATTAGGCTACAAACTCGATATAAAGTCGAAGCAACAGTAGGCTTATTTTAATTTTTCTTATTAAGCTAAAAAGCACTATAGACAAAGGTCTACAGTGCTTTTTTGGATTAAATTTATATTTTTCTCTTTTTTATCTTTATTCAGCAGTGTATGGAAGTAAAGCAATATGTCTTGCTCTCTTAACCGCAACTGTTAACTGACGTTGGTGCTTAGCGCAGTTTCCTGATATTCTTCTAGGAAGAATCTTACCTCTTTCAGAAACATACTTTCTGATTTTAGCAACATCCTTGTAATCTATATCAGTAGCTTTATCAACACAGAATGAGCAAACCTTTTTCTTAACTCTTCTCATTCTCATGCCGCCTTTACCTTCGCCCTTATCATAAGAATCTCTATCGTTTCTTCTGTTATCTCTCTTTGGTCCTGGCATGTCTAACTCCTCCTTTCAAGCACCCTTAGCGGTACTTATTTTGATTTATAAAAAATTCTGCTAAATTTCGGTTTTCATAATACCACGTTAAAAAGGCAGTTCGTCATCCTCATCCATTGGATAGAATCCATCACCGGATGCGGCAGGTGTTTCAGAATAAGTTTTCTGCGTGGAACCACCGTTACCAGTTTCACCATTACGTTTACTGTCTGCAAAGTATGTTTCCTCTGCGACAACTTCTGTAACGTAATGACGCTTCCCCTCATTATCGTCCCATGTTCTGGTCTGAATCCTACCAACAACAACAACCTGCAATCCTTTTGTGAAATACTTTCCACAAAACTCTGCGCTCTTGTCCCATGCAACAACATTGATGAAATCAGCCTGGGGCTGTCCTTCTCTGGCAAAACGTCTGTTTACGGCAAGTGTGAAACTCGCAACTGCCGTATTGTTTCCACTGGTGTATCTTAGGTCTGGATCTTTTGTAAGTCTACCCATTAATACAACTTTGTTCATACTCCCACCTACTAATCCTTCTTTATTATGATATACTTGAGAATTCCTTCAGTGATTTTGTAGATTCTTTCTAATTCAGCAGGAAAATCTGGGCTTGATGAAAAGTTCGCAAGTACATAATAACCGTCGGTCTTATCATCGATTTCGTAAGCCATCTTTCTCTTTCCCCATTCATCGATGCTTTCCAGCTGAGCTGAAGTTTCGAGCATAGTTTTGAACTTTTCTACGAGAGCCTTTGTAGCTTCCTCGCCAACTTCTGAATTGATAATAAAGATAGTTTCATACTTCTTCAACATTATTGGTCACCTCCCCTCGGACTTTAGCGGCCCTGTATCATGAGTACAGAGCAAGGATGTTATCTTAATTTATTTGTAACATACAATTTTGTATTTTATCACAGTGTGTTGGAATAAGCAAGGTTTATTTTTGGTCTGTTTTATATTTCAAAAACTACTAACTTTATTATTGACTGATTTGTAAAAATTTGATATTATATCAATAACTGATAATGATTATCATTATCATAAATGATTTGGAGGAATTATTTATGAGCATAGTATTAGTAGGTGGTCATGACAGAATGCAGGATGAATATAAACAAATATGTTGTAAACGGGGGCACCGTGTAAAGATTTATACTCAAATGCCTGCAAGATTTGATAAGGTTATCGGAAACCCTGACGGAATAGTTCTATTTACAGGTACAGTTTCCCATAAAATGATTCTTACTGCCCTCAGAGAGGCAAAGAAAAAGAAAATCAGTGTTTTTAGAAGCCACACAAGTAGTGCTAACTCACTTGAAGAGCTTTTAACAAAAATGGAAGGTACTACTAATGGTACTGTCTGTCCCTCTTAATAATAGAGGAAAATATAAAGATAGGAGTATCTATTATGAAAAATATTATTGTTATATTCTGGAGTGGCACCGGCAATACTCAAAAGATGGCTATGGCTATAGCAGAAGGTGCAAGTTGCAATGACACAGAGGTAATAGTCAAACAAGTTTCGGATGCAACTGTTAATGATGTGATAAATGCAGATGTTGTAGCATTAGGTTGTCCCTCAATGGGCTATGAAGTCCTTGAAGAAACAGAAATGGAGCCGTTTATAGAGTCATTGGAAAAAGTCAACCTTAACGGCAAAAATATGGTCCTTTTCGGTTCATATGACTGGGGTACCGGACAATGGATGGAAGACTGGTCTGAGAGAATGGCAGGTCTTGGTGCCGCTTTAGTTACGGAAGGACTAATAATACATACTGAACCCGATGATGATGGTATTCTAAAATGCAAGGAATTAGGCAAAAAATTACTTGAAGCATAGTTATGTCAAATGAAAGGAGGTAGTTCCAATCAAGATAAATACAGTCGACTTTATGAAAAAAATAAATACTCTTCCCGACCGGGACTACCTACTTTCAATGATTTATTTTTCAGCAGCACCAACCATAACGGGAAATAAACCATCTACACTTGTAACCTTTACTAAAGATAAAAGAAACTTATATGATTTATGGAAAACTCACAAAGCATATATATGCAACAAGCTGGGTATGGAATATGCACAACTCAGGGAAAGACAAAACAGTGTCAGGGTTTTATTTTATAAAAGAGAACTCATGGAAGAATGTCTTTTTAAGAAGGAATGCAGAGATTTTTTGAATTCCGTGGGATATCATTCTGAAACAACCTTGGATGAATGTATAGAAAAACTAAAGAGTAGGTTTGAATACATTTGTCCACATGAAATAGGAATTTTTTTAGGTATTCCAGTTGAAGACGTAATAGGTTTTATCAGCAACAACGGTGAAAACAGTATACTTTGCAAGTACTGGAAGGTTTATCATAACCCTGAAAATGCACGCCTCCTTTTTGATAGCTATGACAAAGCCAGAGAATGTGTAAAAAGTTTACTTATCTCTTATAATTGAATTGGTTAATTTTCACAAATAAATATTGTCTTTTTTGGTTTTTTTTGATAGTCTTATATAGTATTTATAATCTGAACCAATAAAATTAACGCTTTTAAATCGGAAAAACATATATAGATAATACTATGACAGCTTCCCACTTATATAGAGTAAACTTTCATACTTTAACAAAGGCGGTGTTTAGTTTAAATGAGGATTAAGCAACTAATAATACTCCTTTCACTTACAAGTCTGATTATTATAGTTTTTTCATCCGGTTGCTCTTATAAAAACCCAGCCGAAAACCCTGACAAAATAACCATTGGCCTCTCCATGGCTACCCTTCACGAGGAACGTTGGCAAAGAGACGTAGATGCTCTCAGGGAAAAAGCCCAAGCTAAAGGAGCCGAGATTCTTTTCCGTAATGCAAACAATAACATAGACAATCAGATTTCACAGGTTAAAAATCTGCTGTCAAAGGGTATAGACATTCTTATAATTGTTGCCCAAGACTACGAAAAATCACAGCAGGCTGTGCAACTTGCCAGAAATAAAGGAATAAGGGTAATTTGCTATGACAGGCTGATTAAAAATGGAAACACTGATTTTTATGTCTCTTTTGACAATATAAAAGTTGGAGAATATATGGCCTCCCTCATGGTATCCAAAGTACCCAAAGGGAATTACATAATAATAAACGGAGGTAAAACCGATAATAATAGCTTTATGTATAATAAAGGTTTTAAAAATATATTGGATAAATATCTTTACGAAGGCACTATAAAAATCGTCGATGAAGTCTGGGCAGACGACTGGAATCCTGAAGATGCCTTTAAGTGTGTGAATAAGGCCCTTCGTGCCGGTAAAAAGATTGATGCAGTTATTGCGGCTAATGACGGTCTTGCAGGCTCTGCAATAGAAGCCCTTTCTAAAAAACACATGGATGGAAAGGTTTTTGTGGTCGGACACGACGCCGACATATCCGGCTGCCAGAGAGTAGCCGAAGGTACTCAGCTATTGACTGTTTACAAGCCTATAGACCAATTAGCTGAAAAGGCTATTGATGTTGCAATGGGTCTTTTAAAAAATGATTACTATGCCAGTAATAAAGTTATTAATGACGGTGAATATGATATTCCCTATGAAATGGTAGAACCTGTGGTAGTCACAAAGGATTCACTTATTGATACTGTTATACGTGCAGGATTTCATAAGCTTGAAGATGTATACAGGCATGTCCCCAAAAACCAATGGCCCAGCCAAAAATAGTACTCATGTAATACTATTTAACGTAAACTTATCGGCATTGTTAATTTCCTTATTATGTTATAATATTGGTAATAGAACTTTGCCCCTATGTTTTAAATTCAGAGGTGTTACATGAGAAAAAATTTGGTTCAAGCAGCTACAAATATTATAAATGGTGAATGTAAAGATCCTCATTCATACCTTGGGATGCACCTTTTGGGTGTAGAAGGTAAGAATCTTCAAACCGTTGTCAGAGTTTATCAGCCTACCGCTAAAATGGTTGAGCTTTTGGATGTTTCCGCAGGCAACTCGTTTCCAATGAAAAAACTTTGCAGTAATGGAATATATGAAATAACATTTCCGGACAGGAGTGATATTTTTGAATATCAGCTCAAAATAACAGACCTTTCGGGAAATAGCTTCTCAACACATGATCCCTATTGTTTCTGGCCTGTTATATCCGAATTTGACACACATCTCTTTAATCAAGGCAATCACCACAGGATTTATGAGAAGCTAGGTGCACATGTGATGACTCATAATAAGGTAAAAGGAACCCTTTTTGCAGTATGGGCTCCTTGTGCCAAGCGTGTGAGTGTTGTGGGAGATTTCAATCAGTGGGATGGGCGCAGACACCAAATGCGTGAACTGGGTTCATCAGGTGTCTGGGAGTTATTTATTCCTCTTGTATCAACCGGAGATTTGTATAAATATGAGATTAAGACCCCTGAAGACAATCTGATTTTTAAAGCCGATCCTTTTGCTTATTACGCTGAAAAGAGGCCTGATACAGCCTCAATTGTTATGGACATAGATAACTACACTTGGTATGATGACCAATGGATGAGTGCCAGAGAAGAAAAAGATGTATTCAATGGTCCAATGTCAATATATGAACTTCATCTGGGAACATGGTCAACTGCCGCAGAACCTGATGAAAACGGGGACATATACGTCAATTACAGAATTATTGCCGATAGACTGATCCCGTATATAAAATTTATGGGATATACGCACATTGAACTATTGCCTGTTGCCGAACATCCCTTTGACGGTTCCTGGGGATATCAGGTTACGGGCTATTATGCTGTCACAAGCCGTTATGGAAAACCTGAAGATTTCATGTATTTTGTTGACATGTGCCATCAGAATGATATAGGAGTCTTTTTGGACTGGGTTCCAGCTCATTTCCCTAAAGATGCCCATGGGTTGGCCCGGTTTGACGGAACAGCCTTATACGAGCATTCAGACCCACGTCAGGGAGAACATCCTGAATGGGGTACTCTTGTTTTTAACCATGGACGGAATGAGGTACGAAATTTCCTGATATCAAATGCTGTATTCTGGTTTGAAAAATACCATATAGACGGTTTAAGAGTAGATGCCGTTGCATCTATGATTTACCTGGACTATGCTAAAAAACCCGGACAGTGGATTCCAAACAAATACGGTGGAAATCTCAATCTTGAGGCTGCTGATTTTCTTAAACAGCTTAATACCACTGTGTTCGGTTATTTTAAAGGTATAATAATGGTAGCTGAGGAATCCTCCTCATGGCCTATGATTACCAAACCTCCTTATATGGGCGGTCTGGGATTTACCTTTAAGTGGAATATGGGCTGGATGAATGATTTCCTGAAGTATATAAAAATGGACCCCATATACAGAAAATACCACCACAATCTTATAACTTTTTCATTGATGTACGCTTTCAGTGAAAATTATATTCTTGTTCTGTCTCACGACGAAGTTGTACACGGCAAATGCTCCATGCTAAGCAAACAGCCGGGAGATTACTGGCAAAAGTTTGCAGGGCTCCGGGCCACCTATGGTTACACCTATGGTCACCCGGGAAAAAAGCTTCTGTTTATGGGGGGCGAATACGGGCAATTCATCGAGTGGAACGACAAAAAAGGTTTAGATTGGCACCTTCTGGATTATGATATGCATAAAAAGCTGCAAACCTATGTCAGGGATTTGAATACTTTGTATAGAGAAAGCAAGGCTTTATATGAAGTGGATTTAAGCTATGACGGGTTTGAGTGGATAGACTGCAATGATAACGACCACAGTGTTGTTTCCTTTATAAGAAAGGGCCGGGACTACCACGATATGCTGATATTTGTTTGCAATTTTACACCCGCAGTTAATTATAATTATTGCATCGGTGTACCTTTTGAACTTGAATATGAGCTTGTTATGAACAGTAACTATGAAAAGTATGGCGGGTATGAACCGAATGATTCAAATAAAATATATACGGTGATTAACGAATCTTTGCATGGAAGGCCCTTTAAGCTTTGTCTTACAATACCCCCATTCGGCGTACTTGTTTTGAGACCTATATTCAAAGACTCCTGAGTTTTTTGCTCAGGAGTCTTTTTTATAATGTTATATATTGAAATTAACAAAGCTTCCTTCTTTGTTTGGAATTACTTCCAGCACTGATTGTATTCTCTCTTTTATTTCCGTTACATGTGAAATTACACCTACCAAACGGCCTGTTTTTTGAATCTCAGTGAGGCATTCTATGGCACTGTCCAGGGATTCAGGGTCAAGTGAGCCAAAGCCCTCATCAACAAACAGGGTATCAAGGCTAATCCCCCCGGAATACGACTGTACCACGTCTGCTAAGCCAAGAGCAAGTGCAAGTGAAGCTTTAAAACCCTCTCCTCCCGAAAGAGTCTTAACATGACGTGCCTTTCCGGTATAGTTATCAAAAACCTCAAGTTCCAAACCCTGCTGAGCCCGACCCTTTCCTTTTTCTTCCTTTCTCTTTAAATAGTATCTTGAACCGGTCATCCTGACCAGTCTATGGTTTGCAGCAATTATAATCTCGTCAAAGTATGCTGCCAACACATACCTCTCAAATGTTATCCTTTGAGGATTATCGCCCTTTGCAATTTTAGCAAGCTTCCCGATTATTGCATATTTTTCCTCAAGCTGTTTTAATTTTTCCAAGGTAGCAGTTAGCTGTTTTATTGTTTTTGAGTTGTTGTCGAATCTGGAAAATACTATGTTTTGCCGTTCCTGAAGCACCTGCTGCTTTTGTTCCAGCTCTGCATGGTGTTCATTTAGAATTACAATATCCTGTGCTTCAAGTCCTTTTGTTTCCTCCTCAAGACGCCTATACAAATCATTTATCGATTTTAAGTTTTGATAGTACGTATTTATTTCCTGCTGAAGTATGTCAATTTCCTCCTGGGTTTTTTTCATATTCAAAAATTGCTCATAATCAGAAAAATTAGAGGACTCCAGCTTTTCCTTTAAAAGCTTTTCCATAGCGACAAATTCTTTCCGGCCTTCCTCTATGGAGGATACCTTCACAGCTACTTCCTGTTCGGCTTTGTTTACTGCTTCTCTGGAGATTTCGTGGAGCTTTTTAAGCTGCTCGTATTGTTCCCTGTATTTATTTATTTTAGACCTTTGTTCTTCTATTCTGGCTTTCAGCTTTGATGCCGAGCGTATATCTTCCGAAATCTCTTTCTCAATAGCTTGTGCTTCAGTTTGCAGCCTTGTAATCTCTTCAATTATACCGGATTTTCGTGTAGTCAGGTTCTGAACAGACTCTTCCAATACTTTCAGCCTATCCCGAATTTCAGTATGTTCCTTTTCTAATGTGCTTTTTTTATCTGCAAATTCCCTTTTTGATTTATACCGGGCTTTTAATTCAACAGTTTTTTCTTTCCGTCCGATTCCCGTAGTATTTATATGCTCCAACACTGTTTCAAATCGTCCGTTTTCCACCAATGCGATATTATCGTACATTATTACGCTATCATCAAGAGCATTAAGTCTACTGAGTATCTCTTGACGTTTACTCTCTACACTTCCATTTAATTCGGAAATCCCCTTAGACTTTTCTGTCCTAAGCTCTGTTAACTTGGAAAATTCCGATTTTTTATTCCTAATCTGCTCTTCCGCGGGAATACAAGATGGCATTTCAGCAGGCTTTGGATGGTCAAGAGAACCACAAACAGGACAAGGATCTTTTTCCTTCAACGATTTAGCGAGAATCCCTGCCTGCCCTCGTATATAATTGTCCTCCATCAATTCCAATCTGCTTCTAAATTCATAAAAAGCCTTTTCAAAGCATACAAACTCAGCCCTCTTATTTTCGAGGCTACTTATTTCTTCTTGACACACCCCTATAAGTTTTCTGATACCATCAAGCTCCTTAAGAAGCTTTGTGTCTTCTGATATTTGTTTTTCAAGGCTTATACATTCAGCCTCGGTTGTATAAAGCAGTTTCAGATTTTCAGCCTGCTTGCCTTCTTTTTCTTTGTTAGTCTCGAGGTCCTTCCGGGCCTTTTCAAGTTCTCCGGTCAGTTTAGTGTATTCTTCTCTGACAGCCTCCAAATGCTTTAGTCCCTTATCATATTGGATAACCTTTGGAAGCATTTTTTCCAGTAATGAAAGCTCCGTCTCATGTTTCTTAATTTCAGGCTCCAAACCTATTTGAGTATTTAAGCTCTCCTCTGTATTTCTGAACTCCGACTTCCTTTTCGCAAGCTCCTGCTTTGCCAGCTCCAATTCCCCGACCTTTATTTCCAGTGCCTTTTCAACTTTTCTGCACTGCTCATCAACTTCACTTATTGGTAAAGTTTTTCTTGCATATTCAAGAATCTTCTCCTTTTCACAGAACTCGTTCTCTCTCGACTTAAGAACCTCGTATTGTTGTTTTGTTTGTTCCCTGTCTGAGAGCTTTTTGTTTACTTCTGTGCATCTTGTAATCTCTTTCTGGAGTATGGCCTGTTCTTTTACCGTTTTATTTAATTCAGCCTTGATTTCATCTATTATAGACCTGTCCTTTTGCATCAGCTGTTCAATACAAGTAATGAATTGAGCTATATTAACATTTTGAGCATTTCTAATTTCAACCAGTGTTTGATCTTCACTCACATCAAGATGATTTATATGGGTAGCTATCTGTGTTTTTAAGTCGTGAACGGATTTCTCCAGACCGTATCTGTCTTCATCAAGTCTTTTTTGAATTTCTGCAAAATCCTCGGTTCCAAATATTTTCCTAAATATAATTTCCCGATCACTACTGTCGGATTCCAGAAGTTTTCTGAATTCTCCCTGAGGAAGCATTACAATTTGCTTAAATTGTGATTTATTAATACCAAGAAGCTGATTTACACGCTCGTCTACATTTATTATTTTGGTAATCAACGTACCGTCCGGCAGAAGAAGCTCCGCATCGGCATTTCTTAAAGTATAGCCCTCTCCCCTTAGCTTCTTCTGTTCCTGCTGTGGCGATCTCCTTATTCTGTATATTTTACCTTTGAGTTCAAACTCCAGTTCAACATACGTTTCCGTTCCCGGTTCTGCAAAGTCACTTCTTAGGCTATCCCTGTCTCTGCTGCTTCCTGAAGCTTCACCGAAAAGAGCAAAACTGATAGCGTCAAAAACGGTAGTCTTTCCAGCCCCTGTTGGACCTGATATTACGAATATCTGTTCATTAAGGGTAGTAAAATCGATAAACTGTTTTTTTGCATACGGCCCAAAGGCACTAATTGTAAGTTTTAACGGTTTCATTTACACCCTCCTGTTTCTACCTCTCCTATTACCTTCTCCACTATTTTTAGTTCCTCCAGAGTCAAAGGTTCTCCCTGTATAGAGCTATAGAATTCCTGAAACAGCTCTATTTTAGCTTTGGATTTATAGCCCTCGGATGCAGAAGTTTTGTTATCATCCCGGTTCATTACACTTTCCTTGGTAAGTCCCATTACGTTAGGATAAACGCTTCTTAGCTTTGATATCGGGTCAATAAGCTCGCCCTTGTCTGTTAATATTGCATATATATAGTCATCAGTATTTGCGGTTGCGTACACCTCAGGTTTCAAAAGCTCGCCAATGGGGCCTTTTATAATGCGCATATCCCTTTTAGGTTTAAGTTCTATTAACCTTACATGGGAATTACCGTCACCATCAATTTCAACTATATTTATACCCTTCTTCTGGTTAACCTCCGAAAAGGAGTATTTCAATAAAGAGCCGGAATACCTTATATTATCTGCACCTGCCCGTTGAGGCGCATGGAGATGTCCAAGAGCAGTGTAGCTAAATGAGTTAAAGTGATACGAATTAACTATATCCGTCCCCCCGATGCTAAGTGGTCTCTCCGATTCACTTGTAATTTCTGCTTGTCCTCCAAGATAAGTTATGTAGCCATGTGTAATCATTACACTTCTTTCATTTTCATACATTGCTTGTCCAACTTTTTCAACAAGCTTTTTCATGGCATCGTCATGGGTAGATATTTCGCTATCCTGCAATATGTGCTTTATGTTACGGGGGTCTGAATAAGGTAAAAGGTAGAAGCTGACCGGCCCAAAAGCATCCTCCAAAACCACTTTGCGCACATTACCCTCAAAGCTACCAACAATATGCAGTCCGTTATTTGTTAGTATTCTGCTGGCAAAAGATAAACGCTCAGCACTGTCATGGTTTCCGGCAATGGCAAGAATAGGAACCCTTAAATCAAGGAGGACTGTATTGAAAATCCTGTCCACCAGTTCAATTGCATCTACGGGCGGTATGCTCCTGTCAAATATATCTCCTGCAATTACCAAAGCATCGGGTTTTTCATTTGATATAACGGATATAAGTTGATTGAGTATATACTCCTGATCCTCCAGCATACTGAACTCATTTACAATTTTCCCAATATGCCAGTCTCCTGTGTGAATTATTTTCATTTTGTCCCTCCCCCGGTTAAATATTAACTACACATTCCTTTGCTGCGCTTTCAGTTGTCATACCTACAGGATAAATAACATTAATGGCACCTTTTAGTATTTCAAACTCAATTTCCTTCCCTGTAAGAATTTCTCCGTCTATATTAAGTGCAATACTGTCTTTACTCTCAATTTTTATTTTCTTTGCTCTTTTAAAGCTAACATATTCAATTTCTCCGTGTTCACCTTTCATATACTTTGGAAACAACGTCAATATTTTGAGTCTGTTGACCTCTCGCACCAGACATATATCCAACAATCCGTCATCCAAAGCTGCATCGGGGGCAGGCAGCATCCCGCCACCATAAAACCTACCGTTGGCAATTGCGGCAAGAAGTATTTTTAAACTAATTTCCTCATCGTCTATAGTGACTTTTACCTCACTTATTTTGTTTTTAAAAATTGTATATATTAATGAAAAGAGGTATGCCATACTTCCTGGTATATACGGTAGCCTTTTAAATTTCTGAGCATTATAAACAACATCGGCATCAAACCCTATGGATGAAATATTTATAAAGTACTTTCCGTTTGCCCTTGCTAAATCTATACTTCTTTCCTGTCCTCGTATGGTATCAGATACTATTTCCTTGCCCTGATATTCCCCATGTAGGCTTCTTATAAAATCATTACCCGAACCTGCTGGTATAACTCCAAGAGAGGCTTTAGTTCCTGCTATCCCGTTTACTATCTCATTTACAGTCCCATCCCCGCCAATGGAGTATATCCTGCATGTTTCATTCACTGCGTATTCACGGGCTATTTTTGTTGCATGTCCCGGATACTCAGTTATCTTTATTACATACTTATCGGGTTTCTCCTTGAAATAGTCCCGGATTACCGGTATAAGCTCTAAAGCCCTTCCCTTCCCGGCAGCGGGATTTATTATAAAGACGTGTTTCACATTTCTACCTCCTGTATGGGGTTATTATCAGGATAAAAGTTCGCATTTTTTTAGTAATTATATTTTAACATAATTTAAGGGGCTTATTAAAATATAGAAGTTTCCAGTGTGGACTATGCACCAATTGGTAAAAATTATTTTTATTAAATGGTTGCTTTTTGCATTGATATGTATTATCATATTATGTGCGTCATGTTTTAGACGCAAAGTAAATGCGCCCGTAGCTCAATTGGATAGAGCGTCTGGCTACGGACCAGAAGGTTGTGGATTCGATCTCTGCCGGGCGCGCCAAATAAAAAGCCTCTGAAAATATTTTCAGAGGCTTTTTATTTTATTCTTTCAATTGCCGTCGCCAATTGTCATATTTTAACACTTTATTTGTAAAATATAATTATTATGTCAAATATTTGACATATTTCCATATCAAATAGTATACTATTTACGTGAGTTAGTATTTAATTTTGTTTGTAATTTAAGTGTTAATGGCCATTGAGTAAACGAATGGTTCGATCAACTTAAGTTATTCTAAAGTTTTACTTTTGGCATTTTAGTTTTATGTACTTTCCTAAAGGTTAATTTTAATAAAATTATAAGGGAGATATGTACCATGTTTAAACTAATGGATAATGCCAAAATAAGGGTAAAACTTGTGCTATTAATATTCGCTATGATTATTGGAATGGTTCTTGTAGGGAGTATGGGCTGGTTGCAAACCCAAAAGGCACAAAGATCTCTTGACACCATGTATAATAATAATCTTACTCAGGTTGCAAGTCTAAGTAGCGCTGGAACTGATCTAATGACCGATTTTACGAATATCTTAAGGCTTATTGCGTCTGATAATACGAGTTATCAAATGGCTGTTCTAAGTGATATTATAGAAAAAGAGAAAAATCTTGATAATAGCATTAAAAAAATTTCTACAACAAATCTAGGTTCTGACGAGGATAAGATATATACATCCATAAAAGACAACTTAACAGCATGGAAAGAAATCAAGAATAAAATTATTGAATTATCCACATCAGGTAAAACCCCAGAGGCATCTGCCATTTACAGCGATAAAGGTGATACTGTATTTCGCAAACTTGAAGCCAATGTAACCAGTCTTATAAATGCCAACATAAAAGAAGCCTCGGATGTTTATGGGCAAAGTCTTAAATCTGCGAGACAAGCATCCCTTTTTCTGATTATTTTGATAATCGCTGTTTCGCTAGTCTGTATAATGATAGGAGTTGTAATTGCCAGGTCAATAACAGGGCCCATATCAACTATTGTAGCTATTATAAGAAAAACAGCCGGTTTTGATTTGGTTTTTGATGAATCATACAATTCAATGATTAAGCGTAAGGATGAAATCGGGATAATAATTAATTCCATATCAGATATGAGACACTCCTTGCACGATACTATTACCAAACTACATAATATTTCAGGTACCATGGCTGCAAATTCTGAAGAATTGACTACTTCTACTGCGGAAAGTACAAAAAGTATTACTCAGGTAACCGCATCACTTGATGAAATCGCAAAAGGGAATGCCAACCAGTCAGAGGTCGTAAGCAAAACCAGTGAACATATTACTGAAATTGCAGGACACATATCAAAAGCCAATTATGCCACAACGGAAAATGAGAAGGCGGTAATACTTTCATTGGAAGCTGTCTCAGAAGGCTATGATGCCGTAGTTTTAACGTCTGAAAAGGTACAGGAGAATATATCTGTTTCTGAAGAGGTAAATAGGTCATTGTCAGACTTAAGCAAATCTATTATTAAGGTAGGTAGTATAACCGATGTAATAAACTCCCTAGCGGCTCAAACAAACCTTTTGGCATTAAATGCCGCTATAGAAGCTGCCAGGGCAGGAGCAGCCGGTAAGGGCTTTGCAGTGGTCGCAGATGAAGTACGCAAACTGGCTGAAGAATCCTCCTCGGCTGCTAAAGAGATTAATGCCATAATTCAGGCAATAATTGCTAATAATGCTATGACAGCACATAACATGGAAAGGGCAAAAGAACTGGAAGCTGAGCAGTCCTTTGCTGTTGACACTACAAAAAATGCTTTTGATAAAATAAGAATATCTGTAGAAGCTATTGCAGATAAAACTAAAGAGGTATCTGAAATGTTAACTACAATTGATAAAGCATCCAGGGAAATTTCAAGCCATACACATGACCTGGCAACTTTAGCGGAAGAGTCCGCAGCCAGTTCCGAAGAAATTTCAGCTTCAAGTCAACAGCAGCTTTCTGCAATGGAGATAATAGCAAAGGCTTCAAGTGATTTGTCCGGTATGGCTCAACAATTGGATAATGAAATCAATAAATTCAGACTATAAATTCCTTACAAAAATAGTAGCCGGCTAAATCAACCGGCTACTATTTTTTTCAATAAATCCTAATCTATAGTTATAATTAAATCCTGTTACCTGTCGTTATCAATTTTACTTTATTATGTTAATGTATTACCACTCTGCACTACTAATTTTCTTGGTAGATTTATTTAATTAATGCTTTATTATGTTAATGTATTATTAGATTAATGAATTAATGGGTATTTTTACCAAAAATTAATCTTTTGTATTGGCTAGAATTAACAAAACCTTGAAACCCGCTTAAATACAATATTTTACAAGAGTTAATATGTGAATAAATTATTGAACTTTCCTTCATTTTGGTGTATAATTCGGCATTATAAAGACATTTTTTGATATCTTATGCAAGTTCCACATCAATTTGTTTTCCCGAATGACAACGTCGTCATTAAGCTATATTCAGATTGATTGTTTTTTTTGTGTCCAAAATAGGTCTGTAATTATGTCCAGTAACGATTGTTATTGGTATTAACTTTATTAATATATACTTAAAAAAGCCGCATTACATAATCGCGGTTAGGAGGTCTTTTATGGCAAAATATATAATCAAAAGGCTATTGGTCTCACTTTTGACTTTATGGATTATGTTCACACTTACATTCTTTTTGATGCATTTTGTACCGGGTAATCCATTCATAGGTGAAAAGAAGATGACAGCTGAAATGTTAGCCAACCTAAATGCAAAATATGGCTTGGACAAGCCTTTAGGGGTTCAGTATCTTAATTACGCAAAGAACGTGCTTCATGGTGATTTCGGACAGTCAATACAATTGATTGGTCAGGATGTAAAAGACATAATAGCTCAAAAGTTCCCTTATTCACTCAGGCTTGGTATTTTCGCCAGTGCGTTGGCAATGGCTATTGGAACTGTTCTTGGTGTCTTGAGTGCACTCAAAAAGAATACTGCTGTAGACAGGCTCATTATGTTGATTGTCACCTTCGGGATTGCAGTTCCAAGTTTTGTTGTTGCTACTCTTAGTATGATAATTTTTGGTGTACAGTTACAAATACTGCCTACAATTAGTGATTTAAGCACTGTTTCCAGTTACATTTTGCCTGGCTTTGCACTATCATTCTTCCCTCTGAGCTTTATAACGAGGCTCATGCGTTCATCTATGCTGGATGTTATAAATCAGGATTATATCAGGACAGCTCGGGCAAAGGGCCTTTCAGACAAAGTTGTTATATTTAAACATGCCTTAAGAAACGGTATTCTTCCTGTAGTAACTTATGCCGGACCAATGGTTGCATCTGTTCTTACAGGTTCATTTGTAATTGAATCCATATTTTCCATTCCGGGTCTGGGAAGTACTTTTGTTACCAGCATCACTGGAAGAGATTACACTACTGTAATGGGAGTAACGATTTTCTTCGGAGCAATTCTTATATTAATGAATTTCATCGTTGATGTAGTATACAGATTCGTTGATCCTAGAATCAACATTATCAATTAAGGGGCGGGTGACATTAATGAACACTATGAATGATACAAAAGTTTTGGAAAAGAATTTATTTTTGCCTGCCACTGATGAGGAAAAGGCAACAGCTGAGATTATGCGTCCATCTGTTAGTTATTGGAGGGACGCATGGAACAGATTAAGAGCTAATAAAGTGGCTACCGGAGCTCTCGTTGTAATTATTTTGATAATTCTGGCTGCTATTATCGGACCAATAATTTCTCCATACTCCTATGAGCAGATTATTGAGGGTCAAGAAAATCTAAAACCAAGCATGCAACATATATTCGGTACTGACAGTCTCGGAAGAGACCTGTTCACCAGAACAATGATAGGCGCAAGAATTTCTCTTGCAGTTGGTGTAGTTGCGGCAATAATGATATCAATTATCGGTATTATCTACGGTGCAATCTCCGGATTTTTTGGAGGCTGGATTGATAATATTATGATGAGAATTGTTGACATTGTATATTCAGTTCCAACAATTCTTATAGTAATTCTTTTGCAAGTCGTATTAAAGAAACCTATTGACAGTTACATTAAGTCAGGTCATGCGCCTGCTTTTCTCAACAGTATGGGTGTTGGTCTTATAAGTATATTTCTGGTTATGGCTCTTTTATATTGGGTAGATATGGCCAGAATAGTACGTGGCCAGATTCTGGCACTTAAAGAGCAGGAATATGTTCTGGCTGCGAAAGTACTTGGTGCAAGCAACAGGTCAATTATATTCAAACATCTGATTCCTAACTGTATTGGTCAGATAATAGTTGTAACTACTCTCAAAATACCGGAAGCGATATTTACAGAATCCTTCCTAAGCTTTATAGGTCTTGGTGTATCATCACCTATGGCTTCTCTGGGTTCTCTTTCTCAAACAGCTTTAAAGGGAATATATTCATATCCTTATATGCTTATCTTCCCCGCTGCAGCTATCAGTGTTATTATACTGTCCTTCAACCTTTTCGGTGACGGACTGAGAGATGCTTTAGATCCTAGGATGAAAAAGTAATACTTTGTAATAATTGGAATGTTAGCTTTGAAAGATACGGGTATATCTTAAATGATTACAGGATATACACTTTAGATAATTATTGGATGCCTTTTAAGGGGCAGGTGAGGTAATTGCTATGAATAATAAACTACTAGAAATAAATGATTTAAAAGTCTCATTTTTTACCCCGGCAGGTGAAGTTAAAGCCGTCAATGGAATAAGCTATTCACTTGAACCCGGTAAAGTTCTGGGAATCGTAGGAGAGTCAGGTTCAGGAAAGAG
Source organism: Clostridium sp. BNL1100 (assembly GCF_000244875.1). NCBI lineage: Bacteria > Bacillati > Bacillota > Clostridia > Eubacteriales > Clostridiaceae > Clostridium > Clostridium sp. BNL1100. The sequence continues at coordinate 55,659 of NC_016791.1, read as the reverse complement.
TGTTTCGTCTTATTCTGTTATTGGACTAATTGATAAGCCCGGAAAGATTGTAGGCGGAAGCATTACATTTGACGGTAAGGATGTTTCCAAAATGACTAAGCAGGAAAGGCTTCAGGTTGCCGGAAATGAAGTAGCAATGATATTTCAGGACCCTATGACTTGCCTTAATCCTGTCTTTACTATAGGCAACCAGATTGCGGAGTCCCTATATCACAAGTATGGGAAAATATCCAAGGAAGAAGTTAAGAAAAGGTCAGTAGAACTTCTATCCCTTGTAGGTATAAATGAGCCTGAAAAAAGGCTTTCACAATATCCACATGAATTCTCAGGCGGTATGAGACAAAGAGCTATGATCGCTATGGCCCTTGCAGGTGCACCTAAGCTCCTTATTGCCGATGAACCTACGACAGCGTTAGATGTTACTATACAGGCACAGATTCTTGAACTTCTGAAGGATATACAGAAGAAAACCGGAATGGCCATTGTGCTGATTACTCATGACTTGGGAATTGTGGCTGATATGGCGGATGATATTATAGTTATGTATGGCGGAAAAATAGTTGAACAGGGAACAGTTTACAGTATATTTAAGAACCCCCGTCATCCTTATACAAAAGGACTTCTACGTTCATTACCAGACTTGAACGTTAAGGGCTCGAAGCTTATTCCCATTAAGGGAAATCCAATTGATTTGCTTCACCTTCCTTCCGGATGTGCTTTTGCCCCAAGATGCGAGGAATGTCTGAAAGTTTGCATTGGCAACATACCTAAAGCCTACAAGGAAGCTGATGGTCATACTACTTCTTGCTGGCTGATGGATGAGAGGGCAAAAGAAAGTGTGGAGGTGCAGAAAAATGGAAAATAACTCAAATGGAAATAAATCAACTCTAGTTGAAATCAGAAACCTGAAACAATATTTCACTATAAAAAACAGTGTAGGCAAAAAAGGATACGTAAAGGCTGTTGACGATGTTACCTTTGATATTTTCAAAGGTGAAACACTAGGCTTGGTTGGTGAATCAGGTTCAGGAAAAACCACTCTGGGACGTTCAATGCTGAGAATATATAATCCCACAAGCGGTACTGTAAAAATAGATGGTATTGACATTACTAAATTTCAGGGAAAAAAGTTACTCCCATACAGAAAGAAAATGCAATATATTTTCCAAGATCCGTACGCATCACTGGACCCGCGTATGACAGTATCAGATATTGTCGGAGAAGCATTGGATATACATGGTCTGGCAGGCTCTAAAAGTGACAGAGCAGATAAGATAAGAGAGCTTTTAACACTTGTAGGCCTTAATACAGAACATGCATCTCGTTATCCGCATGAATTTTCGGGCGGTCAGCGTCAAAGAATAGGTATTGCTAGAGCAATCGCAGTACAGCCGGACTTTATAGTTTGTGACGAACCTGTATCAGCTCTGGATGTATCTATCAGAGCACAGATAATTAATACACTTGAAGAAATGCAGGACAGGCTGAACCTCACATATCTGTTTATCTCCCATGATCTGGGTGTAGTTAGACATACCTGCGACAGGGTTGGTGTTATGTATCTTGGCCATATAGTTGAGTTGGTTGAGTCTGAGGAATTGTACAAAAATCCTCTGCACCCTTATACCAGGGCATTATTGACAGCTATTCCAGAGCCTAATCCTGATACTGCAAAGAAGCGTAACCGTATTATCCTTAAAGGAGAAATACCTTCTCCTGTTAATCCGCCGTCAGGCTGCAAATTCAGGACAAGATGTCCATATGCAAAAGATATCTGTTCTCAAAAAGTACCTGAATTATCAGACTGTGGCAATGGCCATTATGTATCATGCCATTTTGCAGGAAAGTTATAACCGATTAAATTTTTCCATATTGCAAGGAAGTAATATATAAAAACTCGTATGTTCCGGTGAGGTCGACATTGGGATCATAAAATAAAAAGTGCTGAATAAAACCTTTTTATTCACGAGAAAATATTCGTGTTGCAAAAATGGATTTTTAAACTATAAATATCTATTTAATAAAAAATAATAGGGGGTATGCAAAAATGAAAAGAATATTAGCTCTTGTACTTTCACTGGCTACTATACTAACCGTATTTGCCGGCTGTGGAAGTTCTTCCAGCGATACTAAAGGCATTAGTGCAAGTATCGCTTCAGAGCCAGCATCTATAGATCCTTCACTTAATAAGTCTCTGGATGGCGGTACTTATATTAACTGTGCTTTTGAAGGTCTAACTACTTATGACAAAGAAGGTAAAATCGTTCCTGGAACTGCTGAAAAATGGGACGTAAGTGCAGATAACAAAGTTTATACATTCCATATCCGTAAGGATGCCAAATGGTCGGACGGTAAAGCTGTAACTGCAAATGATTTTGTTTACTCTTGGAAAAGAGCAATTGACCCTAAAACAGCTTCCGACTATGCTTATTACCTGTATTTTATTAAGAATGGTGAAGCTATCAACACTAATGGCGCTGATATCAATACATTAGGAGTTAAAGCTATTAATGATAGCACTCTTGAAGTAACGCTGGAGAATGTTTGCCCATTCTTTACTGAAATCGTAGCCTTCCCAACTCTTGTTCCTTTGAGAGAAGATGTTGTATCAAAGAATCCGGACAAATGGACTCTTGATCCAAAAACTTATATTGGAAATGGTCCATATGTTTTGACAAGTTGGAAACACTCTTCAAAGCTGGTCTTTGAGAAGAACGAAAACTACTGGGATAAAGACACTATAGTTGCACCAAAGATTGAATGGTTGTTGATGAATGATACAAATGCTATTCTTGGTGCATTCAAGAACAAACAGATATCTTTTGCAAGAAATATACCACATGATGAAATGCCTGCAGAGAAAGCTGCCGGAAATCTTCAGATTTTACCACAGCTTGGAACTTACTACCTGGCTCTGCTTAATACTAAAGCACCATTTGATAACCCAAAGGTTAGAAAAGCAGTATCTCTTGCAATTGATCGTAACTACATTACTGAAAAGGTTAGAAAATCAGGCGAAACTCCTGCATCAGGCTTTGTACCTTATGGTATAGCTGATGTTAGCCAATCACCTGACTTCCGTACAAAAGGCGGAGATTTCTATTCAGTAAAACCTGAAGATTACCAGAAGAATGTTGCTGAAGCAAAGAAGCTTTTAGCTGAAGCAGGTTATCCTGACGGAAAAGGTTTCCCTAAAGTAACCTATGGTTTAAGCACAGGTGCAGGTCACGAAGCCGTTGCTGAAGCAATTCAACAGCAGTTAAAGACAAATCTGGGAATCGAAGTTGAAATTCAGGCTCAGGAATGGAACGTATTCCAGGAGTCCAGAAAGAATGGTTTGTTTGATATCGCTCGTGACGGTTGGGTTGGAGACTATATGGATCCTTCAACATTTATGGATCTGATAACTTCAAATAACCCTCAGAATGACTCAAAATATAAGAACCCTGCATATGACAAGGCAATAGCTGATGCAAAGAAAGAAACAGATCCTGCAAAGCGTATGCAATTGTATCATGACGCAGAAAAGCTTCTCATGGATGAAGCCGGAGTAGCGCCTATATTCTTCTATACCGATCCAATCGTTATAGACAAGAATTTACAAAACTATGTAGTAACCAAGCTCGGATTTGTATATTTAAACTGGGCATCATTCAAATAAAACTAAGATCTATGAAAAAACCGCTCGGTTCATGTTGAACCGGGCGGTTTTTTATTAAAATAAAATATTAAACTGTTTCTGCTACAGGAGCCGTGTACACTCTGGTAGCAAGTTCTGCATCCAGCATGAGCAAAGCATGGGGGTCGTTCTTTATTAACTGAAGTTTTCTCAGAACCTTGTCAACGGTTGCTTCTTCTTCAACCTGCTCAGTTACAAACCACTGGAGAAAAGAATTTGTTCCGTGATCCCTTTCAGCCAGTGCATTATCTACCAGATTGTATATGGATTTTGTAACCTCCTGCTCATGCTTCAATGTATGATCAAATATTTCCTCGGGATTATTGAATTTATCTTCGGGCTCATCTACCTGATATAGTTTGACCTTTCCTCCTGCCTGAGTAATATAGTTGAAAAACTTCATTGCATGGTCGCGTTCTTCTTGTACCTGTACATGGAAGAAATTTGCAAACCCATCAAGATTCTGGTGTTGAAAATATGCTTCAAAACCAAGATATAAGTAAGCAGAGTAAAATTCTTTCTGAACCTGTCTGTTTAATAAATCATTCATCTTTTCACTAATCATATTTTTTGCCCTCCTATTAATACCATAATGCAGTCATAATGTTTTTGTGCATTCGGTTTAATTATGATACTTTTATTATACCCATGGTCTGTATTGCTAAACATTAACAGTGTTTTAATTAAAAAGGTCCTTTTGTCTATGTTTAATCCTCTGTCAAAAAAACAAACCAAACCGTTTAAAGAAAGTCAATCTCAAAGGTTTGGCTTGAAATATGGGGAAACTACTTATCAATAATAATTAATCGTCCTGCAATGCATCATATCCTTCTTCACCCGTACGTACTTTTACCACATTCTCGACATCATAAACAAAGATTTTTCCATCACCTATATTGCCTGTATAAAGTACTTTTTTTGCTGCATTTATTACAGTTGAAACAGGAATTTTGCATATAACAATTTCTACTCTTATTTTGGGCAGAAGTTTTATCTCCATTTCAACCCCCCGGTAGTATTCGGTACTTCCTTTCTGCATACCGCATCCAAGAACGTTTGATACTGTCATTCCTGTTACCCCGATATTATTCATAGCTTCCTTTAAAGCTTCAAATTTAATTTGCTTGGTCACTATTTCTATTTTAGTCATTTTTGCATCGGACCCAACCGGTGAATCTGATTTTTTATGAATAATTGGTACTGCATCATCAATGGCTACTGCTGCTTCACCGGCACTCTCAGATATATCAAGTATCGGCATAAAATCTGCATACGAACTGACAAGGCCATGTTCTTCAATATCAAGACCGGCGATTTCCTCTTCACGTGAAACCCTCAACCCCACAGTCTTATTAATAATTGTGAAAATAATAGCCATAGATACAACAACCCATGCTGCGACTGAAACTATTCCAAGGAGCTGTACTCCAAAATAATGAAATCCGCCCCCATACAAAATACCTCCGTCTGTAGCAAATACACCAACCATAAGAGTTCCTGTTGCACCACATAAGCCGTGTACTCCAATTGCTCCAACCGGGTCATCAATCTTAGCAACCTTGTCAATAAATTCTATTCCGAATACAACCACAAATGCCGCTATAATACCAATTGCAACAGCCCCTTTGGCACTTACTGCATCACAGCCTGCAGTTATTGCTACAAGACCTCCTAATGCAGCATTTAAAGTCATGGATACATCAGGTTTTTTATATCTGACCCATGTAATAATCATTGCAACTGTTGCCGCTGCGGCCGCTGCCAAGTTTGTAGTAATAAATATATTTCCCATTGATATAAGAGTACCATCCCCGGTAGCTGAAACTGTTGAGCCGGGGTTGAAGCCGAACCATCCAAACCATAATATAAAGACACCAAGAGCCCCTAATGTAAGGCTATGTCCCGGGATAGCCTTCGGTTTTCCGTTTTTATCAAACTTTCCTATACGGGGTCCAAGAATTTTAGCACCAATCAGAGCAGCAATTCCGCCTACCATATGAACCGCTGTAGACCCTGCAAAATCGTGGAATCCTAAGTCTGCTAACCACCCGCCGCCCCATATCCAGTGACCCGATACAGGATAAACAATCACACTTATTGCTACACTGTAGATACAGTATGATATAAACTTTGTTCGTTCAGCCATGGCACCCGAGACAATTGTTGCCGCAGTTGCACAAAACACTGTCTGAAATATAAGGAACACGGAACCCGGTAATGCTTGATTAACTCCATCCCCAGTGGCAAAGAGACTCGGTAATCCAAAAATCCCAAACTTACTGGTTCCAAACATAATGCCAAAGCCTATAAACCAGAAAACCAGTGAGCCCAATGCAAAATCCATAAGATTTTTCATAATTATGTTTCCTGCGTTTTTTGCTCGGGTAAACCCTGTTTCCACCATTGCAAATCCTGCCTGCATAAAAAATACCAGTGCTGCTGCTATCAATGTCCAAATTACATCCACTGAATTAAACATAAAATCAACTCCTTATCTTAAATTGAAAATAAAAAAACGCATTATTACAAATTATATTTGCAAAAACACGTCATCGTGGATAGCACATCTATATGTACAAAATAAACATAAATTTATCCGTCCATACAATAGCCACTATTAATTTAAAATTTCATAAATAAAGATAAAAATAAAAGCACTACAGAAAAATATCTGCAGCGCCTTTGCCTTTATTAATTAGTATGTTAACACTAAGACAACCTATTAGTCAATACATTTTTGAAGTTTTAAATTATATATAATTCACTTTTTCTCTAATTTGATAATATAATATGAAATTTGACAATGTCTTCTGTTAAAAATGAATATAAGAAATATGTATCCTTCATTTATCAGTAAGTATTGAATAGTATAAAACATTCTATCACTGAATTATACTGTATTTAATATTTTATAATTATTACTAATAAATTATCAGTCCTTTATATGCTATAATTATAATAATATTATTATTTTAGTAATTATAATAAATAACGTTTACGGGAGTCAAAATGTATTTTGAGGATTTCAAGTCATTACTTTACTCTGACACATTGGTGTCAGATATTTTTATCAGCCAGTATATGCCTTCCATGGACAGCACATGCGTAAAGGTATATATTTATATGCTGTTCCTTTGCAAACATAATAAGAAGGTAACCTCAGACGAACTTGCAAAGACTCTTAACCTTTCTCTGGATGAGGTTAAGTCCGCCTTGACCAGTCTTGATAATTTGGAAGTTATCAACTGGGTAGAAGACAAAATACAGCTCAGTGACTTAAAAGAAGCTGAAATAAAGAGAATGTATCGGTTAAAGTCAATATCATCTCCTGAGCAGGCTAATGAAAACTTTGAGAAGAATAAAAGTAGGAACAATACCCTCGCCGCAATCAATTCAAAGTTTTTTCAGGGGCTTATGGCTCCAAACTGGTATCTGACTATAGATAACTGGTTTACCATATACAAATTTGACGAGGATGTCATGTACACCCTTTTTAAATACTGCCATGACAATAATACCTTTCACAAAAGTTATATAGAGGCTGTTGCAACAAACTGGCATAGAAGGGGTATCCAGAATTTTTTTGACCTTGAAAAATACTTTGAGGATATGTCTCAGGTCCGGGGTATTAAAGGTACCATTATCAAGAAGCTTCGTCTTAGAAGGGCCCTGACAGAATACGAAAGTGAGTACGTAGAAAGATGGGTTATTGATTATAAGTACGGGTTTGATGTTATTGAACTAGCCTTGAAAAAAACCGTTGGAAAGACAAATCCTGACTTTAAGTTCCTTAACAGTGTATTAACCCGCTGGCATGACTTGGGACTGGTAACTGTTGAAGAAATACTTGGATATGAAAACAGTATTAAGACCCAGCCACAATCAGTCCAGGGCACACAGAAAACTAAGCCTAAACAGTCTCAAAGGGATAACTTTGAGCAAAGGGAATACGATGATGATTACTTTGAAAACTTTTTTACAAACACCTCAAAATAGGTAAACCACATAAAAGGATGAAAGAGGTAGTTTATGAATAGGGATATACATAATATTATTGCGAGAGAGTACGAAAGACGCCAAAAGCTTGCCGCAGATATTGTGGAACAGAGAAAACTACAGATATATGAGAAGATACCCCAGCTACGTGAAATTGAAAGTATGATTAACCGGCTGGGAATAAAATACAATAGGCTTATATTATCAATAAGCGGAGACAGGTCAGTTATTTTAAACGAACTTACTGAAAAAATAGCGGAACTTTCGGCTACCAGAAACGAATTGCTGGCAGAACATAATATAAGTTTAGATTGCATAATGCCTCCATACCAGTGTGAAAAGTGCAAGGATACGGGATATATAACTGGCACCGCAGGTTCACAGCGATGTTCCTGTTACAGGCAGCAAATTATAAGCCATTTATTTGCTCAGTCAAACGTAAATGTTAATGGCAAGGAATGTTTTGATAACTTTAACGAAATGCTTTATCCTGATGAAGTAAATGAAGCTAAGTATGGTATTGGGATATCACCAAGGGAAAATATAAATAATATAATGAAAAGTTGTATTGAGTTCATTAAAAATATAGATGATCCAAACCAGAAGAACCTTTTTTTCAACGGCCGAACCGGGGTGGGAAAAACTTTTCTATCTTTTTGTATTGCAAGAGAACTCATAAATCAGGGTAGAACAGTGTTATATCTTACAGCTCCTGCTCTGTTTGATATTATCACAGAACATAAAATGAGGAACTACAAGGAAGATGAATATGCCGATGATAAATATCAGAGCATTTTTTCTGTGGAACTGCTAATAATAGACGACCTTGGTACCGAACCGTTAAGTGATGCAAGATATGCAGAGTTATTAAATATACTAAACAGCCGACAATCTCAAAACACAGTTCGTACCTGTAAAACTATTATTTCTACAAATATAGGCCCTAAAAAACTTTATGAGCTATATACAGAGCGTATTGCTTCAAGGATTGTAGGCTACTTTGACAGATTGGTTTTAGCGGGTAAGGATATAAGACTTCTTTGATAAAAAAATTGGGCTATGGCCCAATTTTTTTGATTTTAACCCCATTTTAATTTCATTATCTGATACAAGAATGTAAATAAAATAATTACAAGTCCCGGCAGCATACTTAGAATTGCAGGAAGCCCGAGTTTTTCATGTGTCAATTCGTATTGGCCTGCTTCTTCCTCCATTATCTTTACATCCTGCTTTGTACTTCTGTAAAATGCATACAACAAGGCTACAAAGCCTGAAACTAAAGCCATATAAATAATAGTATAGAATAAGAAAGCAATTACTATGGAAGCTGTAGGCAAATATGAAAAATCAAAACTTTGTGCTTGCTGGATATCCTCTCCATTTAAATACCCCGTCATTTTAGATGCCATGAAAGCCAAAATTACAGCCGAAGCATTATTGGTAAAATGGGCGATCATTCCTGTAAAAATGCTTCCTGTTCTATATACAATAAAACCTATTAATGCACCGAGAAGAATAGTGCTTACAGCCTTTTGAATATCACGGTGCAGAAGGCCGAACAATACAGATGTTATTCCAAGAGAAACAGCGATACCATATTTGCGGTAACCGTTCTGTATAAGACCACGGAACATAACTTCCTCGCAAACTGCTGCCGAAACCCCTATAACCAGTAGAGCTATAAAAAGCGTAGGTACATCGTTTACAATTACTTTTGGTACAGGCAGGTTTCGTCCAAAAATTTCTCTTATCAATCCATAGGTTATTGCATTGAGAACGCCTACCACAGGCATTCCAAACAATGTCAAGAGCACTACAAGCAGATAATTCAAAGGTCTGGTTCCTCTTAAATTTAACGTTCTTTTTATATCATATCTTCCTATAATTAAAAAAACCACTACCGGCAGTAGAATAAAAATCAATTCTCCCATTCCACTTTTTAGATAACTGTTTTTAAAATTCAGGATAGGCCCTCCAAAGGTGAGTAAAATGGTTACTATTGAAAAAAGAATTCCGGAGGCTACAGGCCCTGGCAGTCTTTTTTTATTTTCGTCCGTTGTAATTGAAGAAAACTGTTCATCAATGTTATTTTCCACTTGGTTCCTCCCGTTGATCTATATATGTAATATTATACATTCAATATAATATTACTATTATCCTAATTGTATTTCAATTTTTTTCTGATATGTCTTAATCTAGTATATGACAAAGGGAGACGTTTTACGTCTCCCTTAATAATTTACCAATTCATGTTTTCATGTATTATTCTATTTAAGTACAACCTCGTATCCTTGAGTATCTAAAGTAAATTCATCTGAACTACCAAGAACATAAGCTTTCATTGAAGCTATTTTATCCTTTATTGCTTTATATTGATCTCCGCTTAGAGTTTCAGTATAAACAACCGATTCACCCGCTTCTATCTTTGAGTACATTAATGCCATTGTAAATAATTTGTCGGCAGACCATGTGTAAAGTATTTTCTTATCTGAATCCAGAAGTTTAAAATCATATTTTTGTCCAGACGAATGATTGAAGCTGACTGCCTTTTTTGAGTTATTTTTGAGAGTTACTTTCATAACTATAGAATCATCTTTAATTTCCGCCTCAGGTGTAACTGTCACAACAGGGTTCTGTTTTTCAAGAAGGCTAACTAGCTTACTTACTACTACAGCTGCTTCACCCCTTGTTGTGTTAGCCTTAGGATGAAACATTCCCTTTGAGCCTGATATGAGTTTGTAATGTGCAGCTCTACCAACATCCCCTCCGAACTCTGGAGTTACCTCGCTGTCATCACTAAAGAAAGGAGGCTTTATATTTATGAGAGCGTATTTGTCACCCATCTGATACTTGTAGGCATTCATTACATAATGAATCATTTCCTCTCTGGAAATAGAAGCACCGGGATTGAATTTCCCTCCCTTTTCTATAATATTCGCAGTTACAAGATCAATCAAATCCAAAGCGTAAGCTGCATTCTGATCCACATCATCAAAATAATCCTTTATCTGGGGCGCTGCAAAGTATTCTATCTGTATTCCTAACGCATCATGCAGCAAGGATACAAATTCGCCTCTGGTTATTGCTTTGGCGGGACTGAACTTCTCACCTGTAAATGGCATAACATTCTTCTCCATAAGCATTTGAACCGCTGAATTACACCAGTGTCCTGATATATCATTAAATTTATTATCTTTATTGTCGGCTGACTGGGCAAATGTAAATGTACTTGATAAAGCAACAGCACCCGTCAGTATTAATGCAGAAACAGTTCTTTTCATATAAATCATCTCCTATACGTAATTTTTAGTATTATTTGCCGGCTATATAGTATTAGACTAAGCTATATGAAAAATGTTCCACAAATTTTTTATACTCTTCCACTTACCTCCAACATAATACAACCTATAAGTACCGCAAAAGATATGCCTCCTAAGGCAACTGCCGTAAACTCATCTTCACCTGTTTTAATTTTCTTAATAACAACTGCAGTACTAATATATGTAATAAGAGCAGATATTACCGCTACATAAAGGGCCATTTATTTACAGCCTCCTTGATGCTATTTTTCCCAAACCATAAGATATCTCCAGAACAGCTTCCTTCTGATCACAGCACCGGGCAAATGCTTTTGGGTAAGCATTCTCATGTCTTTTAATGTCATATATGTATCATGTTCTCCATGTCTTTTCCATACTTCTCTGCTATGTACATCACCGGTTTTAATTTTATTGTTATACACTATGTTCATAAACATATTGGGTATAACTGCCAGTAAATTAAAAAACATATCCGTAAAGGTCTTTACCTTATAAAGGTCAAGTACTATAAGCTTACCTCCGGGTTTCAAGGTTTTCAGGGCAAACAAAATCAACCACTCGTAGGGTAAATGATGTGCTGTAGCAGTAGTAATTATAGCATCCAGGCTATTTTCCTCAAACTCCATATCAAGTATGTTTTTACTGATAAAATCTATATTTTTATATCCATATTGAGAAATAGCCTTTTCTATCATCTTGTCTGCCAAATCAACTGCAATAACGTGCTCGCTTCTTTTAGCCAACAGATTTGAAAGCTCACCTTTACCGCAGCCAATTTCAAGAATAAGCTCATTATCCTCACTGAGATATTTCATAAGGTTTTTGAAGTAGCAGTTATTATGATTCCATCTTTCTTCAACTATATCTGATATTTCATTAAAATCCTTTTTGACTATATCATAGTTTTCCATATAAGTCCCTATTCCTCAATGTATTCTGTTACTTTGTCCGTAAAAAGAATACCGTCAAGATGGTCTATCTCATGACATAAGCATTTTGCCATTTCCTTTTTACCGGTTATTACAACCTCTTCACCTTTTTCATTTAATGCTCTAACTTTGACTTCAGCAGGTCTTATGACCTTTCCCCACTTGCCGGGGATACTCAGACATCCCTCAATTACCTCCTGAGATCCTTTTTGCTCTAAAATTTCGGGATTCACTAAATTTATCAGGCCGTCACCCATATCTATTACAATAGCCCTCTTAAGAATACCTACCTGAGGTGCTGCCAGTCCTGCTCCATTGCCTGTATTGTACATGGTATCCGCCATATCCTTTAACAGCTCTCGTATCTTATCATTAACTTCCTCCACCGGCCTGCATTTTTTACGTAAAACTTCATCCTCCACAGTGCGAATATTCCTTAATGCCATAAAAATAATTCCTCCATAATCCCAATTTTAATTTCTGCTTTGAGTATGCCATAATCATTATTTTATATCAAATATTATCTTCCTGTCTCTTCTCTGTAGCGAGTACCGCATGGTCCGAATAAAGTCCCTTTTTACCCCTCACCATAAGATATATGCCTAAAACAATACACAATACATATACTATTGTTATTGGAATATTTAAAAGCATGACCTGAATATGCGTTTCCATAACTTTTTTCTTAAATTCTACAGGTGTATTATGCAATGCCTCCAGTATGTACGTTGTCTGAGAGATAGCAAGAATGAAAAGACACCTGAAAAAATAAATTATATAAAGAAGTCCTATACCTAAGTATTCACAACTCTTTATTTGTGTCTGTTCTATACTCTGATTATCATCATGCACTTCATTCGCTACTTTTTTACCGTATTTAATAAATATAAATCCAATGATTAATAATATAATACCCGGAACTGCTCTGGTCCACACAATAGAACTTATTTTTGCCCCACAAGATGCATTTATAATATCAACTATTCCTACTGCAAGTATGAAAAATCCTACTATGTTAAAGATGCATTGCTTAAATTTCCTATCCATTTTGGCCTCCATCAAATTGTATTCTTTAACATAAATTATATATTTTACCATATGCATTAGCAATGAAATTAATATACATTTTTTATTTCTATTTATTTTCCCTCTCCCAGTTTAACATATTATTGTAAATCTTTATCAGATAGTCCTTTGCCTCATTTTTTTCCCTCTCATTAAATCCTTGAAAGCATATGCCTTCCATCTTTATGAATATATCATCTACAACCTTCTTCTTTTCATATCCCTTGTCAGTAAGCCACACTTCAAGTGCACGTTTATCTCCGCTGACAGGCTTCCTGACTATAAGTCCCGCTTTTTCCATGCTGTTTAAAACACTTGTTATGGATGCAGGTTCCATATTAAAGTCAACGGCTATCTCTCTCTGTATACACCCATTATTTTGAAATAAATAGTTTAACATTCTTGGTTGGCCGGATGAAAGCTCTTCTTTCATAAATTCGTTCGCTGATCTTCTTCTGTGTATTGCCCCAACCTTTATAAGAAGCAAGTTCAACTCCTTTGGCTCCATTTTTATAATCAATTCCTTTCATCATAAATTAGGCTTCTAATAATTTGAATTCTAATATAATTTTTGCTCATTAGCAACCATTTAAAACTTCTACATACAAAAAAAGACTTGAAGAGGCACTTTCGCACCTATCAAATCTTTTTTAGCAATATATGTCTATCTGATTTACATAGTAAGAGTACCTTCAGGTGTTGATACAAGCATTAGTACATCCTCTTCTGCTCCGGTCAAAGCGTTGATGTATATAATAAAATTACGTCCATCCACCTTGCCCATAAACTCATAACAATATTTTTCAGTCTTAAAATTAGTTGGTATGATCGCTTCTCCCTGCCTGTCTATTTTAATCCTGTTATTAACCTTTGAACGAGCTTGCTCTAACGTAAGAGTTGTTTTAGGAATACTTCTTACTTTATGGTTATATAGATAACCCTTTGCCTCAACACCTATTATTTCTCCATTATCCAGCGCAATTTTGACCTTGATAAGATCAGGGTAAACAATTACCCCACCCTGCTTGTATGCATAACTGATAACAGCTGTACCATCAACCTTTTGGTAATAGGTGTCCACCATATTCTTATATCCCTTTGTGGACAAGTAGTCTTTAGCCAATTTCTTTGCTTTTTCCATATTTACAGTGTCTTTGCCGATATCCCTGTTCCTCAACATAAGGTAAACCTGTCCACCTTGCTGAGTAACTTCAACCTCTGCGGACTCGCTGTCCTTTTCATTTTTGTATGAAACTTTAAACCTGTATGTTTTAATGTTACCAAGGTCATTATTTTCAAGCTGCTTTACACCGCTGACCCTATCTTTGCCTATAAAGTTTACAGCAATATTTTTAGCCTCTGATACCGTAACTTTTTTATTGCCTAATCCCTGAGGCTTTGATTTAAGCATATGGTCTGAGTAGGGACCATCGTATATAAGAGTGGGATACTCCTGAAAGGTTTTGTCAATATTCTCAAACTGACTTGCCTGAGGATCTTTTGACTTAGAAGCCATCAAAAAATTACCTTTTTTAGCATAATTACCCCATGACATTTTCCCCTGAATAACCTGAGTCTCGATTCCCTGCAGGTTCTTTTGGAGAGAAACCGCATACCCGTGAAGCTTTTTCAGGGCATCATACTCTTTGTCATTCAAAGGAATACCATTCATAGTTTTGTTATTAAGGGAATATGCCATATCACCCGCTTGTGTTAAAAAGTTGGATGTCTTTTCAAGTATTGGGGGTGCTACCGGAAGCTGCCCCATATTCGTTTGCGCGAGATTTGACTGCCTCCACACCTCTTCCAACATTTTTGATGTACTTACGGGTGTTGAAGTAACCAAAGATTTTGCCATTAGGGCCTCAACATTATCAACATAATCAGATAAATCAACAAAAGCCCTGTTATACTGGTTTGTCATTAAAACCTGTAATCTTTTTAACTGCCTGTTCTGATAGTATCCCCACATTGATACCCCTACTAGAGCCAGTATCGCTATAACCGCAAGGGGTACTGCCCATGATCTTCTTCTATCATTTAAATGAAAGCCATTATCAGCCATATTATCACCTCCGTATTATATGCCGAACCAATGCTTACCGACCTTATATCTTACTTTTCTCGACCAAATCCATTTACTGGTGGCTGTAGCCGGATTCCAATAGTATAGGCACCCGTCAGTAGGATCCCAACCTGCTAAAGCATCCCTTGCCGCCTTTACAACAGTAGATTTTGGGTTAATAGGAACATTAATCTGCCCGTCTGATACTGCTGTAAATGCACCGGGTTGGTATATTACACCCGCTACTGTTTTTGGAAATTTTGAGTTGTTAACTCTGTTTAAAATTACAGCTCCGACCGCTACCTGTCCTTCAAAAGGCTCACCTCTGGCTTCACCGTTTATTGCTCTGGCAAGGAGCTGTTCGGTTGATATGTTCGATTTTGCAGCAGCATTTACAGTACCTGACTCAATAAGCTCTGCAAGACCCATTGTAAGGAGAGTGGCTCTGTCCGCTATCCCATTGGCCTTCAGGCCATACTGCCTCTGGTAGTTGAGAACAGATCTCAATGTATCATACCCGAATCTTCCGTTAACTTGTCCGTCAAAGTAGCCCCAGTTCTTTAGCTCCTGTTGCATATCCTTAACTTTTTCACCATTATCCCCAATTTTCAGGGAGGGTGCAGAGCTTGTTAAATACATTTTCCCTTCATCAACAATTGTAAGACTGAATACTATTAGTAAAAATAAAGCAATTATTTTATATTTTCTCAAACTTGTACCTCCTTCCGATTATCTCGCAAATTTCATACAAAGTTATTTTTGGTTAATTTCTCAAAAATATTCGTTGTCTGCTCAAATATGTTATTTCTTTATAAAAAACATGTATTAATAACCTGCAACCTGTCAAAAATGTAATTGATTCTGATAAATGAAACAGATAAATGAACTGGAGTGTTTTATGAGGGTATTGATACTGTATGTCTCCGTAGGAACTGGTCATATGAAGGCCGCCGAGGCGCTGAAGGAGTCAATTGAGAGACAGTCTCCCGACTGGAAAGTTGATGTTCTTGATGCATTGAAATATATTAATCCGGTAGTAGATAAAATTGTTGTAAGCAGTTACTTAGGAGCTCTTAAACGAAGTCCCAAGTTATACAGCATGATTTATACTGCCTCTGGGACAGGAACAGGTATATATGATATGAGTAAAGCGGTAAACAAGCTTCTGTCATATAAGCTAAGATCCCTTATAAATGAGTATAAGCCGTCTGCTATAGTATGTACTCATCCTTTTCCCATGCAAATGCTGTCATCTTTAAAAAGAAAAAACAAACTGAATATACCTACAATGGCAATACTCACAGACTATGTGGTTCATTCATTATGGCTGGATAGCGGCATGGATGCATTTATTGTGGCTAATGATAATATGAAATCCGAGATGATAAGCAGAGGAATACCGGATAATATTATTTTTCCTTATGGTATTCCTGTTTCTCCTAAATTTTTGACTCCCACGGATAAGAATGGTCTGCTTGTAAAATATGGCTTGGAAGATAAATTTACGGTTCTGGTAATGGGCGGTGGAATGGGATTCGGAAATATCGAAAAAACTATGGCCTCATTGTTAAACTGTGATGTTGATATTCAAATAATTGCAGTTACGGGTACCAATCAGAAGCTTAAATTCCAGCTTGAAGAATACGCTTCACAAAGCAGTAAAAAGGTACTGGTTTTTAGCTATACAGATAAGGTTAATGAGCTCATGGATATTTCTGACCTTTTAATAACAAAGCCGGGTGGAATGACTGTGTCCGAAGCTTTGGTAAAAGGATTACCTATTTTTATAATATCACCTATACCCGGACAGGAAGAGGGTAATGCAAGCTTTTTAATAAGAAGCGGGGTAGCCAATAAAATCGATAATTTTAATAACCTTGTAAATATTTTGTCTCAAGTAACTAATGATCCTTCTACACTTAAAATAATGAGGGAAAACTCAAAAGAACTGGGAAAACCACATTCAGCCCATGACATAGCTGCTTTACTAGGCAAACTTGTAACGGGCTGAATCTATTAAAAAATCCTTCTGATACCAACTATTCGGTTTTTGTAGTAACTGTCCTCCAAGGAGTCGGTTACAACTCCTCTGGAAGGACTTGAATGTATAAATTCGTTGTTTCCTGTATAAACACCTACATCAGAGACATCCTTTTTTACATTGTCTGTACTAAACATCAGAAGGTCTCCGGGTTTTATTTCATCTAATGTAATACTTGTTCCCGTCTTTGCTATCTCCTTGACATTACGGGGTATATCCACTCCGTTAATTCTGCTGCTGACATAGCATAGGCCCGGCGAGTCAATACCCCATCTGCTGACACCGCCAATAATGTATATGGTCCCTTCAAATTTTCTGACAGTTTGAATAAACCCTTCAGCTGAAGTTTTCGGTATGCTGTTCTGTGTAGAAGGTACTGCTATTACTCCGCCATCCTCAACCCAACCTTTTTTATTATCCGGCAAAAGCACATCATAGCCAGTTTTTGTTTTACTTACTGAATAAAGTTCCGTTCCCAAAACTACCTGCTTATATTTTATGTCATTTCCTGTTCCTGTGTAAACATACACCGTTTTTGCTGTTACCACTATTTTATTATTAATACGACCGTCTGTAACACAACTGGTATCCCTGCTGACGTACTTACTCTTGACCCACCCTGTCGTTCCATCCAGCATCATAATCTTAGTCCATGAGCCTTCCTGAGAAACGACCTTTACTATCTGGTTAAAAAGAGCCTGTGTCAGTCTTGTACTCAAAATGTCATTCTGGGTGAATACATCAACAACAGCATCATTAATAACAGCAGCATTTTCTGAGGTTATACCGCTTAGATACTGTTCATTTTTTGTAACAGGAATTTCCCTGTTTCCACATCCTGATAAGATTAATATAAATGTTGCTGTAATAGCAAATAAATAAATAAGTAAATGTTTCCTCATAACTGCCTCTTAATCAATTCTTATAGAAATACTATATTTTTTTATGGGCTCTATGTCAATGAGCAGATTTTACAAGGGAATTCACTGCCGATAAGTTCTACTTCCCTCTTTTTACAAGTAAATATGATTACCTGTTGTTTTTTGCTTATATCCCCAATATATTTAAGTGCGTTAAGTGTTCTTTCATCATCATACTGTGCAAACGGCTCATCCATTATAAAGGGCATGCACTCATGGTTTTTAAGTACTGTCTCTGAAATAGCAACCCTCAGTGCAAGATATATCTGATCAATTGTCCCATCACTGAGCATTGAAACAGGAACCAGTGTCTCTGTCTCCGGGTTATCCAGCATAATTTTGAGATTGTCTCCTGTTCTTACATCGTTATATTTTTGTGATGTAAGGCCAGAAAAAGTGTTATTCAATACTTTATTCATTAAAGGTACATATTTTTTTCTAACCTGCTCAGCTGCGGACTCCAATGTATTTATGGCAATATTCAGAGCCTCTCCCTTGGAGTCCAGACTTTTCTTCTGGCGGCTCAACCGGCTAATTTCATTTTCAATATCAGAAATGCTGTCTGTACTGGTATTTTTAACAGACTGAGCAACTGTATTATATTCAGTCTCCCACCTTTGGAGTTCTGAAAAAACATTCTTATTAATACCAAAGGCCTTTACCAACAGATTTTCAAAAGAATCCTTTGAAATGTCCTCGATAAGTTCGCTCTCATGGTGTGTGAGGTTGTCCTCTATTTTTTGCATATCTTTTGTAATCTCTATATATAACCTTGATATCTCACTTTCAACATTTTCAGGCTTCTCCGCTCCATTGTTAGCCTTAAGACCTTCAATTCTGCCCGTAAGCTTTTGATACTGAGTCTTATTTTGAGCTATTCTATCATCAAAATGTGAAAGCTGACGATTTAATTCATCTGTTCTGTCCTTTTGCAGCACTTTCGCTTCCCTATTTATAGTCCTTGTTCTAAGAATAAAAAGGATAAAGGTTGATAAAAAAGGTATCAAAGTAAATAAAGGACTTAAAATGTTAAAAACAAATGCTGCTAAACCGACCGCCAACGTAGCGATAACACATATCGTCAAAAATACATCTGTTCCTCTTAGCTTTTTGCCTCCGGCCACCTGATTATCATTCAAATGGAGTATTGCTGACTTTTTATCCTCCTCAAGCTTAGTAATGTTTTCTTGGGCCTGGCGAACGGATTCTTCAAGAAAGCGTATTTCTTCTTTTTTTTCATTTAAGAATTTTAGTTTTTCTTTAAGTTTACAATAATCAATTATTCGGCTCAGAAGTCTATACTTAAACTTTAATTTATTAATTTTCAAAGATATATCCTGCTGTTTTTCCCTTAATTCCTCAAGCCTTTTTTCTTCATTCAGTAGGTTAACCTTTTTCTCCTGTAATTCAGCTATACGTTGATTTATAATATCCAGAGGCCTTGTATAACTTCTATCAGTTCCAACCTGGCGCTTCAATGCCTCTTTAAGAGCATTTTGTGCCTTTATGTACGATATATCCTCAAACCCACTCTGCTGGATATTTGAGATTCTGTCAACAAGGTCTTTTGACGTTGAAGTATCAATCCTTGTTCCCATCTGCTTAATAAACACCGTTCTTTCAAAAAGGTTCTCATTAAGTCCTACCAGCTTTTCACCAATGCTATTTATATCCCTTATGTCAATAAAATTAGCTGAGATGTCATTAAAAGAAGAATCATACAAATTTATCTTGTTAGCAAGAAAGTCTCTGTCAATGCGGTAAAATTCACCATTATCCAGTTTAATGTTCATGTACCCACCGTACTGGTTGTTGTTCCATGGCATATACCTTTTACTTTCAGGCAACATTCCGTTTTTCCCGGCTCTACCACCCTTTACTCCATACATCATGGCTTTTATATATGCCATAAGAGTTGATTTACCGCTCTCATTATCCCCATAAATAACATTCAAACCATCTGAAAAGTCACAACTAAAATCCTGAAGTTTGCCAAATCCCCTTACATGGAGTCGATCGATTTTCATATTCGGTTAAATATCCCCCTGTCAGTCTACCCTGCTGTTTTCCATAGCCTGCAACCCCATCTGTATAGCCATGTACAAAATCTCTTTCCTATCTTGTGAATCTTCGTTTTCCTGCATATCCATAAGCATCCTGACAAACTCACCCTTTATGCCGGGGTCTTCAAGATACTGTTCATAATCAAACTGAATAGAAGTTTCGTTCTTTATCCTTACATAAAAACATTTATTTTTTATAAGCTCCATTAGATACTTTATATCAGGTGTAAAATTCTTTGGAATAAATCCCTTTAGAGTAAGACTATATAAATCCTTATTACGAAAATCTATGTTATCGTCCATTGATAATTTTTGAATAATCTCTTCGTTGCTCTTACACCCGGTAACATCCAGTTCTATGTTATAGTAATTCCTACTGGAATACGGCACAAAAGCTGCTTCAACAAATTTGCTATTATCATTGGTAAACATAATCTTTCCCTGAACAAAGCCGTGAACTCCCTCTTCGTCAAACCCCATTGGTTCCGGACTTCCCGGATTTATAATTATGCTTGTCCCGTTCTGATACCTTATATAATTGTGCATGTGTCCGAGGGCAACATAATCCATGCCCAAACTAAAAATATCCTTAGATCCTATGGCATTATAGTTGCTTTCCTCAAAAGGCATATCAACGGTACCATGAAAAACCAATATATTAAATGTGTCTGTTGAAATATTATTTTCCTTGATCCTTGAATAGTCCTCTGCTACCCGACCAACTGCCCCCATGTTATAAATACAGGTATTGAACTTTTCTAAGAACAATACCTGATCTGAATCCGTAAGAATATGTACATTTTCACTCCAACTTATTGTGTTGTAATAAGAGTTTTCTTTCAATGGGTCATGATTCCCCGGGATAATTACAACCTCTGTTCCGTAAAGCTCTGAAAAAAGGTTTCTTACCCCGATTATCGTAGAACCACGTACACAGCTTTCCTCAAAAAAGTCACCACTGATTATTAGTAAATTTATATTTTGAATTCTAACTCTATCAATTATGTTTTCAAGACAGCTTTCCAATTCCCGTCTCCTGATATCCGCTTTTTCCTTATCTCCCAGTGATGAAAAAGGCGTATCAAGATGTATATCCGCAGTATGTATAAACGAGACCTGTTTCACACAAAACCTCCATATGTCATTATTTACGTTTAAATGCCATTGTTCCCGTTGCTAATAAGCGGAATTGTAACATACGCTACAGCATATTCCCTGCAATGTGACAGACTTATTGATATTCCTACAGCACCCAAGGAATCATAAAAAGCCTTTGCCTTGCCAGTAAGCCTTACGTTAGGTTTTCCAAGAGAATCTTTTATAATTTCAATTTCATTAAAGGCTGCAATCTTACCAATACCTGTTCCAAAAGCCTTTGAAACAGCCTCTTTTGCTGCAAATCTGGCAGCATAGCTTTGAAATTTTGCAGCCTTTCTACTCTCGCAGTATTCGATTTCATCCCGGGTAAATACTTTTTCCGAAAACTTTACGCCTCCGTTCTCAATTGCTTTCTTTACCCTGTCAACCTCTATAATATCCGTCCCTAAAAGCAATTCCACAACCGGCACCACCTTATCTGAAAAGGTCAAAGAAGCTTGCAAAATTCTTAAAATCCTTACCCAGAACCATTTTTCTTATCTTTAAATCAGAAAATCCCGTACATTTTCTTATACGGTCTTCAATATTTTCATCTTCATTCTCAATAATAAACACATTATTGTATGAGAAAGGATATACCTTTCTGAAGTTCTCCTTTATGCTGTCAATAATACTGGTACCCTTGAAAATAAAATCTCTTTTATCCTCAACCTGTATAACAGATAAGTTTATATTATAATCCATGGCAGCCTTGACTTCATCCTTTAATTCCTTCTTGAAAATCTCCACATAATTTGGTAGCATAAACCTCTGCTGCAGCTGAATTACCGATAAATTATTTAATACCGGTGCAATATGTCCCGCAATTGTTTCAAGAGTTATCAGGTTTTCTTCATTATCCAATCGCAAACCATCATACTTGAAAATAATTATGGCTCCTGAAAGCTCAACTTCCAAAATATCAATATATATAGGTACGATTAGTATTCCCTGAGCCTCTCCAACCTTTTGAGCTGCCTCAAATCCTATATATCCGGATACTTTATCCTGCCCGATTTCATAAACACAGTCGCCCTCAAAAACACGCCTCCAATTGTCATTTGGGATTATGCTTTTGTCTAAATTTTCTTCTAACCCAATTGATTCTGAGATACTAAACTCATTGGATTCCTTATCATACAGACAAAGCAACCCCTTTTGCAAATTAAAAGAAATCTCAAGTGTCTTGGCTGCAACCTCCATAAGAGTGTCTATCTTTAATGAACTGCTGATATTTTTTATTAGTTTATTCAAAGATATAAGTTTATCCAATTTTCTTTGGATAATTTGTTTCTGTTCGTTTACCTGCTTAAATAAGTTAGCATTGCTTAGTGCAATATACATTGAGGATGCAAGGCTTTCTATAAGTTCGAATATACCGCTGCTATATTCGTCACCTGTAACGGTATCACTTAATGTTACAAAGCCAAGAATCTGACTTTCTTTTATAATTATAACAATATACTTGGCCTCAAGCCTTTTCACCTGATTGTCAGAACCTTCAAACAGATTGGAAAAATACTTGCTGTCATCCGGGTTTTGTAAATCTATAATAACCTTGTTGGAGTCAATTTTATAATTTTTATTAAGGCAAAGACTCACAAAAGCATCCTTAATGTTGTAAAATACATCTTTAAATCCCTTTAAGACATATCTTCCGCTTCTTTCATCATATAAAACAAAGCCTGTCACAGTACTCCTTGTTAATTCGGAGAATAATTCAACTGATAAGTCATACAGTGCATTAATACGTAATTCGCTTAACAGTACCTTGGACGATTGGTTTATTGCGAAAAGGTTGAATATCTTTTCGTCAAGCTCCTTATTTACTTTAGCCAAATCCTCATACCTGCTGTAGTTTTCAAGAGCAGTATTTATAAGACGCATCAGAGATTCTGATATTATATAGTCATCGTCTGCAAAATCTTTACCGTTAATCATTATAAATCCATAAAGCTTTCCTTCTATAATTAACGGAACTATGGCGTTTATACCCATGTCCGAGACCATTTCCAAGTCAAAAAACCTGACTATTTTATCTTTTTCATAAAGGATGTTTCCATAAAAAGTAGCAAGGTTTTCAAGTTTACTTGTATTCTCTATTTCTCTTACATAATCCTTAAAGCCCTTAACCTTCTTTGCAGTGTATCTGCTGTCTTCAAGAACATATACTATAGAATTGTTTACAAGTAATAATTCATTTATAAAATCAAAAGCAGCTTCAATTATCTGATCAAACACAAGTTTTTGTGAAAAGTATTCTATTGCTTGCATTAGCCCGGTATATCTATATAGTTTTGCTGATAATATTTCATTTTTCTTCTCATCTTCAAGCCTTTGTAGTATTGACTGGTATTTCATATACCTTACCCTCCCCAACAATTAAACTTTGCTGCATTGATTACTTTTTATAGTTCTTTTATTGTACCTTCGCTATAGTAAAAGCTTGTTCTAAGTACCGGTTTTTGAATTTCCTTCTGGATACGCTTTATTTCAAAAAAGGTGTTCGGAAATGCCTTTTTAAGAATTGTGATTTCTCCTTCTCCTTTGACTTTCAGATACCCTGCGATATTCTTTCTGGCTTCCTCCTTTGCCTGCAACTCCGCTCTTATATTGTTGTAAATTTCATTAAGCTTCTCAAACTCATTTTTTCTTGATTTTCCTGCATCAGATATGTTAAAAATAGATATTTGCTGCTTATACTGGTTCATTGAGGTTTTAAGCTGCTCTATTTCCTGTGTGAGATTATCAAGGGAATCTTTAAGTGAAACCCTGTCAAATCCTTTTACACATATATTGGTTCTCTTCTCACTAGGAGTACCATATGTAGCTGCAAGTACTCTAATATCTGCAGTTATATTTCCTCCGATAATCTGACCTTTTAGTGATTCCAGTATTACTTCCTTAGCAATAATATTGCTGTTCAGGCAGTAAAATCCTACATGTACACTTCCATCACAGATTATTTCCGCATCAGCAACAAACTTGAGGTATAGATTTTTTTTACATTTTATAACAGTCTTACCCTTACCTGCTATACCGCCTCTTATGTAAATGCTTCCTTCGCTGCTGTTAATTTCTTTACAACTACCAACACCATATTCACCAAGTACTTCTATATCCTTTGTAGTAGTGACTGTGTAGTTGTCCTCAATTGTACCCTTGACGGTTAAGTAGCCGTCAAAATCAACGTTTCCGGTTTTAACCCCTACATTATCGCCTATTTCCAAATGATTGGATACGCCTATACTGTCGCCTGCGAAATAAACAGCACCCTTCCTCATGGCGTATAGAGTTGTTTTACCTTCTTCTTCTACGGCTCTTACTGTTTTGCGATCAAAAAAAATCGGATAGTCTTTTCCGGGCATGGGTTTTATAGGATTACCATATACTGTTTTCCCTTCTTTTCCCGAACCTGCATGAATTTTTTCGCCGAGCCATTCGCCTTCAGACACCATGTTTATCAGGTTAAGGTCATAGTGATCTGCAGTACCGTCTTCTTTAATTTCAGGTTTAGCCTCTTTTATTTGATATAACCTGTTTTGAGAATCCTTCCCGTTCTGAGGAAGTTCTCCTTCAGCTATAAGTACCGTTTTGCCGACAATCAAATTTAAAAGCACGTCCTTTTTAATCCCATAAACAACGCCTCTACGGTTTAATTCAAGAACTACCTCTTTGATTATTTCAGTCCCTAAAATTTCTTGTTGTCCCACATTTACGGTTACGTAAGCCCTTAATTCGTCTCCTGATACTTCTATACTTACTCTCTCTTTTGCACTGGCAAATTTTTTGGGGTCTTGTGGTGCCAATACAAGTGCATTTTTAATTACTGCAAAGTTTGTTACTTTGATTTCGGGATGTGAATTTAGAATTTTTTGAAATTCATCTATACTCAATCCTTTTTTTAAGGATTGTATGTAATACCCATCATCCCTTTTTGTTATAGTAATGTACGGAGAAGAATAGATAGTGATATTTGCTGACATTTGAAATCCCCCTTGGTTTCATATAAAACGCTACAAATGCCGGTTGTCCAAATTATCTCACTCTCAGTCTGTATTACAATCTTATCTGATTCCTTCTTCTTTCTTGTAACACGCTGTCCAGCGCCGTTGCCTCGTTCACAGCTGTCTCTAATTTTTCAACCATTTCTTCAGATTCTATACTAGATATTATCTGGTGTTTGAACATATTCAACATGCTCTCTATATAATCAAGTCTTGCATGTATTCTTTCTAATTCGTTCCTCTCCTCCTTGACTCTTTCAATAGCCTTTTCATCCATTTCAATGATGTTCTTAATATCGTCAAGCATTCTGTCATCTTTCATAAAGCTTATCTTTCTTCGGTTTGCATTGATTTTATTCATCAAATCACTTATATTAATCTCAGATATTTCCTTACTTCTGATTGAATAGTTTGTCATAAGCTTTGTATAGGAAATAACAAGTTTTAAACTCTGTTCAACAATTTTTTCTTTAAGATAACTGTATTCTTCGCCTCGTTTTTGCGAATTAAAAATATCGTTCTTATCCTGCATTATCTTCCTCAATTTTTGTTTCTGAATTGGGTTTCCCAAGTTTCTTGCTTGTGAAGAAAGCCTGTTGCACTGCCGATTCAAATCATTGATTTCCTTTTTCTTTTCCTTCCTTTTAACTTCTTCCTTGTAGTTGTTACTAAACATACTTTGTATAACCATAGCAAGGTATACCACAACACCCGCCCCGTAAGCTCCTGTCAAAACCAAAGAGTAATCGGCAGTCTGTGACGTAATCATATTTTGGACCTGGCTATTATTGCTTATCAAATTGATTAAAGCCGTCCATATAATCAAAGTTGAAAAATTTCTGAATCTTAAAAGTGCACTTACAAATAAATTAGAATTCATAATTCCCTCTGCTTACATAAAAATTCAATCCTATAGAAAAAGCTGATAAAAAAGGCAGTCAAGGTATCTTCCAAATTTGTACCCGACCTCCTTCATTTCACCGCAAAGTTTGAACCCTGTTTTCTCATGCATTTTAATACTTACTTTATTATCCGTAGTAATACATGAAATAATAACATGGTACCCTGCTTCTTTCCCAAGCCGTATAATGTAATCCATAAGCTTATTTCCTATGCCCCTCTTCTGAAAATCAGGGTGAACATACACAGACAGCTCGCAAGTTTTTTTATAACCTTCTTTTGCCCTGAACTCAGATAGACTTGCATAACCTGCAACCTCTCCTTCTTCTACATAGACAATTAAAGGAAAACGATTGCCCTTATAATGGGAAAACCATACAGCTCGTTGCTCTATGGTTTGCGGGTTTATATCAAATGAGGCAGTTGTATTTTTAACCGCCCAATTGTAAATATCCGTTATTTTGGGTAAATCTGCTTCAATTGCTTCTCTAATATGTGTATCCATTTTGTACTATCCTTATTCATGAATTAATTTGATACCTTGTTGTCCGTTTTCTCTTTTACCTCAAATCCACCGTTATCTCCTCCAAGAAGTGCTTCTGCTCTGGCTTTTGCCCTGTCTCTTGCAGAATTCATATCCAGCTTTTTAAGTTTCATATCAATATTATCCTGATTAAGTGATTCCACAGCATTGGCTCTGGCAGTCTTTTTGTTAACTATATCACGTGCCCTGTCAAGGCTGTCGTTAACACTTCCTACCCTGCTATTCTTTGATGTATATTGTGCATTAACAGAGTTAATATTTTCGCGCAGATTAGCCATTTTGGCCTGTGATTTAAGAGTTTTCAGCTCATTAAGTTTCGCATTCATCTCAGACTCAAAAATCTTGTAGTCTTCGCGTATCTTTTGAACCTGTATCATGGCATTATCATAAGTTGCTTTGTGAGTCTCATATACAGTCTGATATTCTTCTTCCTGAACAAGAAGTTCAACTAAAAGCTCCTTATCTCCAACCCTCTGTGCAGACTCAACTCTTGCTTTTATGGCATTAAGATTTTTCTCGGCTGTTTTCATCTCTATTTTGATCATTTCAGCACTTGTTTGAATTTCAATAATTTGTTGCTCAGCTTCACGCCTTGCCTTATCTATCTGGTTCTTTATATCTTCGAACAATGCATCAGGATTTCTTTCCTCCAGATTTCCAACAAATAAGCCGAAAAATCCTCTAAACATTTGTCCCAGTCTACTAAATAAACCCATTATCTTATTCCTCCTTAAAAGTATATAAACACTATTTTTTACAATATTATAAATAAAATTTATGAACCATATATAAGATACTTTAAATTTATAATAAAAACACAGTAATGTAAATAATTATTTCTAAAAATACCATATATTATTGGCTTAGGATTTATCAAACCTGGCCCAATATTTTTCTGGCAGCAGATCAATATCATCGCATTCAGCAATAGCAAGCTCAGTCATAAATTCTATCTCCTGAGTACTTGGCCTGCATTTTTTTAGAGCCTCTTTAAGTATATCATCTGTAATTACAGGATGATCCTCTGTCTTGTTGCAAGCAAGTTCATATGCTTTCCTCACAACCGTATCTATTTCGGCTCCCGTATAACTTTCTGCCAATTCAGAATATGGAATAAAATCCTGAATATCGGTATTAAATCCATATTTTTTAATTATTATCCTGAAAATCTCAGCACGTTCCTCTTTTTCAGGCAATAGTACAGGTATCTTTTTATCAAACCTTCCGGCTCTTTTTAAAGCAGCATCAAGAAGGTCAGGTCTGTTTGTTGCAGCTATAAAAATAATTCTTCCCCTATTATTTGTATTACTGGTGAATTGTAAAAATTCACTGAAAATATTCCTGCTTACTCCACTATCGCCGGACTCTCCTCTTCTGAAAGCAGTATCAATTTCATCCACAAAAACTATAACAGGTTCCTGTGATTTAGCCCCAAGCAGACACTTTTTAAAATTCTTTTCACTCTCTCCGACATACTGGCCCAAAATCCTTGACATATCAATCTTTACACAATTAAACCCACTTGACTTTGCCAATGCTTCAACCAACAAGGTTTTCCCGGTTCCGGACGGGCCGCATAGAAGAATTCCCATTGGAACTCTTCTGGAATCACCTCTTCTGACAGGCTCAATAATATTTTTTGTAAGATAACTTTTAGCAGCTTCCATTCCACCGATGTCTTCAAAAGCTATCTCTGGATATATAAAATCAAGAACGTCCCCGTATTCCTTTTTTAAAACCTCATGCTTTTTCTCTTTTATAAAATCAAAACTAATAGGTACGCCCTCTGCCTCAGCCTTTAACTTTATATCTTTTATACTTTTCCTGTTCAGACCCGATGAAAGCTTTGAAAACTCGTCGATGGAGATTTCAGATGTAGTAGTTTTGTCATTAAGTAGAAATTCGATATAGCTTTTTCTTTCCTCTTCTCCGGGAAGCTCCACAAGAATGGGCTCTATCCTATAGGAGGATTTTAAAAATTCACGGCTTATATCAACAAGGTTGTCCGCCAGCATAAATATAGTACTTCCAACTGATGAAATTTTAGAATTAACCGACCATTCCGACATCCATATGAGAGCCATTCTTTCTTCTAAAGTCATACTACCGATATCACCGGAAGGTACTATTTTTTCGGCATGGTCTATAAACAGAGCCATCTTTGTACTTTTTAATGCAATATCTATAAATGGAAAAATTCTGGAGGGCGTTGAAAAAAATAATTTCGTTGCCCCATTGTCGGTTATTTTGTTAAATTCCCTTTCCATTTCAGGAGCCAAAAAAGTAAGGCCTCTGGAAATATCGTAAAAAGCTACAATTCCGAAATTCCTCTGCTTAATAAATTCATCATCTATATATCTAAAAAAATTCCTTGTATTGTCCATGGTGTCCTTTACATTGAAGTAAAACAGAAACTCATGGGATATACCTGATTTGTATTTCGATAAAAATTCATTGAACCACATGTTTTTTTTCCTCTTTGTAAATTAATCATCCCTACTCTTATTATATACAAAAAATATTAAAATGTCTGGTAACCTCAATAACTAATAATTAACTATTACCTTTTTGCATCTTCAAAGAAGAAAGAATTGTGGATTCCTGATTCATTATGTGAGTTTTGGCTATATTTCTGGCATTTTCCATTGATCTGGAACTGACAGCCTCATATATGTCATTATGTTCTTTTATAAGGTTTTTGGAATTGTTATACTCTTTAAGGTATATAACCCTGAACCTCTGAACCTGCTCTCTTAAATTGTTTATAATTGAAATCAGCTTATCGTTTCGGGATGCTTTGTAAATAATGTCATGAAACTCTACATCTTTTTTTATGGAACCGTTGAGATTTTCTTTTTCAATGTAGGAAGCAAATTGTCCGTTTATATGCTTTAATTCCTTCAACTCGTCGTCTGTAATTCTCTCTGCCGCCAGTGAAGTAGCCAAACCGTCCAGTGATGCTCTTACCTCAAGAACATCCATTATATCCTTGATTGAAAGCTCCGCAACATGGGCACCCTTTCTCGGAATCATATCCACCAGCCCTTCAAGTTCAAGCTTTCTTATGGCTTCTCTGACAGGTGTTCTGCTGACACCCATTTTTTCTGCCAGCTGAACTTCCATAAGTCTCTCTCCCGGACG
The DNA here is from genome assembly GCF_000244875.1 of Clostridium sp. BNL1100. Lineage (NCBI taxonomy): Bacteria > Bacillati > Bacillota > Clostridia > Eubacteriales > Clostridiaceae > Clostridium > Clostridium sp. BNL1100. The sequence goes on along the minus strand of NC_016791.1, from coordinate 25,852 downwards.
TAATTCACCTATTATAATAGCCTCTCTTAATGAATTAAAAATAACTTCTCTCAATGGTTTATAATCATTCAAATTAATTTTCGATAATTTGCTAGCCATTATTTATGATCCTCCCTTTAATCATTCGTAATATATGTCAAAATACAGTCAACTCTATTTTTATTTATTTTACTGTAAGCCTTTTTGGCTATACCATCATCTGCAAATAAACCGAAAACAGTAGGACCGCTTCCGCTCATAATGCTTCCGATTGACTCTTTGGACATTAAATCCTTCTTGATTTTATCTATCAGAGGATATCTCTCCACAGTCACACTTTCAAGAACATTACATAGGTTTTTGCCTATAAAATTTGTATCTTTATTTCTAAGTGCTTCTATAAGCAAATCAGTTTTAGGCCTGTCGGTGATTTTATCCATTTGGAGACCTTTGAATACGGATGCTGTTGAAACCCCAAACCTCGGTTTTACTAGTATAACTGGGATAGCTTCCATTTCCGGCAAAGGTGTGATTATCTCTCCTATCCCTTCTGCCAGAGCAGTCCCTCCAACTATACAGTACGGAACATCAGCACCTATTGTCTTTCCTATATCCATTAGCCCCTGTTGATCCAGTCCAAACCCAAAAAGTTTATTCATCCCCTTTAAAACTGCTGCAGCATCGGAGCTTCCTCCCGCCAGTCCGGCAGCCACAGGAATCATTTTTTCTATCTTTATTCGCACACCTGTATCAAGCCCATATTTTCCAATTAGCTTCTCAGCGGCTTTATAGGCAATATTTGAATTGTTATTCGGTACATACGGAGCATCACATTCTATCTCAATACCCGATTTTATTTCCTGAATAGTTATGATATCATGCAATTGTAGGGTCTGCATAATCATTTTAAGGTTATGATAACCGTCGTCCCTCTTATTGAGTACATCCAGAGATAAATTTATCTTTGCATGTGCATTTAATGTGATCATTATACATATCCTTTGCTTTTTATTTAAGTACATTATATACAAAATACATCCTTATATCAATAAATTCAATCACAACAAGCCTTCGGCAATTTTTGTGTATCAAATTATTAAAAATAAATACATTTATTATAACAGTGTAAAATAAAAAGGTTCTTGAGGTAACTCTCAAAAACCTTTTTTTATATCTATGTATATACTTATATTTAAATGGCCCTTTTTAGAATAAGCAGCTGCTGTCCCGGCATTAAGACATCCTTTTCATTTAAGTTATTAACCATAAGAAGATTATCCACAGTTGTAGAGTATTTCTTTGCAATTTTCCACAAACTATCACCGGGTTGCACAATATATATTATTACACTGGGCATAGAAAGAATTTTTTTCTCATCAATAACTCCTTCCGTTGCCTTGTTTATAACAGGAATAACCTTAGTGGTTTCAACTCTGGCATTTACACCTATCGCACAGCGAACCTCTACCTGGTCTGTTGACAGCATACTATAATTGCAATGCTCCATTTCAACACTTGTATCTACCTTCATATCACTTGCCAAACCCCTAATTTCAACAATGTGTTTAAAAGGAATCTCCTTACTGTAACAGAATACAGGCTGTTCCTCATCATTGGACAGGTAAATCACATTATTTAGCACTGACCCTTCCACAGTTAGTTTTTCATCCTCTATCTGTGTGTCAGAAACATTACACCTGCTCAGTACATTAAATATTTCACGGACTTCAGGATTAAAGTCTTCAAAATTTAATGTATCCTTGACTATAAGCTGACTTTTGTTGTCTGAAACAGTCTCGTCTATAGAGAACTGCTGTTTTTCAAGAATAATTCTTGTTTTTGGACTGTAGGCATCTGCCAGCACCTCAAATGAATTTTTGTACAAGCCGGTTACATAGATATTAATTGTCGCTTCAGCCCTAAGATTCCTCTTTTCTCCATCACTGTCCTCAAAAGGTTCAACTTTGTAATCAACCAAATCGAAATCCAAATTTACGTCAGTATCCTCTCTGACACCTTCGAGCTCAATAAACTGTGTAAATGACAGCTCGTTTTCCATATATTGCATACTCCTGGTTTCATCATCCGCTATGTACAAGGTAGCAATATTTATGTCTCCTTTTACCACTACATTACCGTCAGATATTTTAAAATCTTTGCCCGAAATCTTTAAATCATTTCTAAGAATTTCGGCAATAGTTGGCTTTGTAGAAGGAAGCTCCATATCTTCCTTTATAATAAAGTTTACCTTATTACTGCCCAGGTAAGTATTTATATCGATATCATCTTTCAATACCTGAATATCCTCTATACCTGTTATCCCTGAGGCTATCTCTCTATCGATTTCATCAAATACCCTGCAATTTATTGATAAGATAGCTTTTATATTTACTTTTCTTTCATTAAGTAGGGTGTAATCTATATGCTCAATTGTGCCCTTTGCTCTGCTTTTAACACCGCTTCTTACTCCGGGTATATCCATAGTATAAGAAAATGGGATATTCGTTGTAATACTTTTAACACTTCTATTTTCATCTGCCGAAATATACAGAATCTTAACAAGCAGGCAGCCTGAAACCACAGCTCTGTCGGTTCCTGTGTCACACCCGGTAACGAATACATCCCCATCCAGAAGAAGTATCTTGGCAATATCCGGTTTAACATCCGGAACAATTATATCATTTTCAATAACATTATCTATTGTATCCTCGCCTAATAAATTGTTTACTTTAAATGCCTGTTTTAACAACTCCAGAGACATTTTTCCAACCTCCCCTTATCCTTAAATATTGCATATCACAATCTAAAATATGAAAACAAACAACTATGTACTATGTAATATATATTTTCCATGTAATGGTATTATTCCTCAAAAATACTTTTAATTATATTTTATTCGTCTACAATAACCTACAAAACAAAAAAGAGACACAAATATTTGTGTCCCCTTTTTGTTTTGTTATATTATTAAGTTTCTCAGAAAGCTTATAACATAAATCCTAAGGATTAATAAAAATCTTAAACAAGATTAACATACCTGAATTTTTTTGTTATCCTTACATACAACTAATTCAACAGCTTTTGTCAATATATCTGTATAGCTATATGAAACTCTTCTGGTATTATCATACTCGTTTTCAAACTTAACTACAAAAATACTTGGATAAGTATTTTCCAGAACGCCTTCACGTATGAAAGATTTTTTACGTCCTTTATTTGCTCTGAGCTGTACCTTTTCACCAATACAGCCTTCGATATCTCTTTTTATCTGAAAAAGCTCTCCTTTGTCTATCATGGTATCACCTCATCATCAGTTTAATTTATTATAGCATAAATTCAGACGCTTGTCAAAAATAATATATTATACAAGCGTATTGCCCTTATGTCAAGCATTTTTTGTATATACGCCTACCCTAAGGGGTGCTTTGAAAATCGTTATCAATTACTTTTTCATCATGTTCTTCACTGTTTTGTTCCTCATTGTTTTCATCTAAAATATCAAGATCATCCTCTTCTGCATCAGCAATTAACCGAACCTCTACACCTTTAAGAATAATTATTTTTCTGCCATCACAGTCTTTGATGTCTTCTACCCTGAAAAGAACATCTTTCTCATAAGATTTTCTGTAAACCAAGCTTCCTAATTCAATCTCCTTCATAATTATTCTTCCCCTTCAAGTTATAGTATGCCAAATATATAAATAATTATTAAATCTATAATAAATTTAGTAATTCAGCCATTATACATTTAAATAGTCTTTATATTCTATACTATGATTTTTGAGCCTTGTTTTGTGAACTATTGTGTGAAGTCTATTTAAGTTATATAATATTTTCGTATTTAAGTTAATTATTCTAATCCTGTTATATATATGGAAATAATGTGTTTTTTAAATAATAAATGTATTCGGAAGGGGAAATTATATTGCAAACTGATATACAAATTGCTCAGGGATGTAAGATGCAGCATATTGCAGATATAGCAAAAAATCTTGGTATTGATACCGAAGATCTTGAGTTCTATGGTAAATACAAAGCCAAGTTATCAGATAAGCTGTGGGATAAGTTAAAGGATAAAAAGGACGGTAAGCTTGTTCTTGTTACTGCTATAAACCCTACTCCGGCAGGGGAAGGAAAAACAACCACTACTGTAGGTCTTGGACAGGCTATGGCCAAGATAGGTAAAAATGCGGTTATAGCTTTAAGAGAGCCTTCTTTGGGTCCTGTAATGGGTATTAAGGGAGGGGCTGCCGGAGGTGGTTATGCTCAGGTTGTTCCTATGGAAGACATTAACCTTCACTTTACGGGCGACATGCATGCAATAACTGCAGCAAATAATCTTCTTTCAGCTGCAATAGACAACCATCTTCAGCAGGGAAATACTCTTAGTATAGATCCCCGCCAAATTGTCTGGAAGCGTTGCATGGATATGAATGACAGGGCACTTAGAAATGTAATTGTAGGACTTGGCGGAAGAATCAACGGTGTTCCAAGAGAAGATGGCTTTAACATCACTGTTGCCTCGGAAATAATGGCAATACTCTGCCTTGCTCTGGATATTACAGACCTAAAGAAAAGACTTGGACGTATAATCATTGGCTACAATTACGAAGGAAAGCCAGTTACTGCACATGACCTAAAGGTTGACGGTGCAATGACCCTTTTGTTAAAAGATGCAATAAAGCCTAATCTGGTTCAGACCCTTGAAGGAACTCCTGCTTTAATGCACGGTGGACCTTTTGCAAATATTGCTCACGGATGTAATAGTATTTCGGCTACAAAACTTGCACTGAAAATGGCTGACTACGTTATTACCGAAGCCGGTTTCGGTGCAGACCTTGGTGCAGAGAAATTCTTTGATATCAAATGCAGATTTGCAGGCTTTAAACCTGACGCGGTTGTCCTTGTGGCCACAATAAGGGCACTTAAATATAACGGTGGTGTAAAAAAAGAAGATCTTAAAGAAGAAAATGTGGAAGCGTTATCCAAAGGCTTTGCAAATGCGGAAAAGCATATCGAAAATCTCAAACAGTTTGGTGTCCCTGTTATGGTTGCCATTAATCATTTTGATACCGATACCCAAGCTGAAATCAAGCTGGTTCAAGAAAAGTGCAGCTCTATGGGTGTTGAGGTTGCATTTTCAGATGTATTTTTAAAGGGCGGTGAAGGCGGAATAGAGCTGGCAGAAAAACTTGTGGCTCTTACTGATTCTTCGGTTTCCAATTTTGCACCTATTTATGATGAAAAGCTCCCTATAAAGGAAAAGGTGCAGCAGATAGTTTCAAAGATTTACGGTGGCAGGAATGTTATTTATAATGCTGCTGCAGAAAAATCTATTGCTAAAATAGAAGAAATGGGTCTGGACAGACTTCCAATCTGTATGGCAAAGACCCAATATTCATTGTCTGACAATCCTCAACTTCTTGGTAGACCCCAGGATTTTGATGTTACAGTAAAAGAGGTTCGTATTTCTGCAGGAGCCGGGTTTATAGTAGTACTTACCGGAGATATAATGACAATGCCTGGATTACCTAAAGTACCGGCAGCAGAGAGAATTGACATAGATGAGACAGGTGTTATCACAGGACTATTCTAATAAAGTAAAATATAAAAGCTCAAGACCGGCCCTTTAAGGAGCCAGTCTAATTTTTTCATTTTTTTATTCAAAAGATGAACTTATTCTATTTATCCAGCCTCTTATATTATGTGTTAACACAAAACGTAAGATGTTGAAAGCTGCCCAAAGCAATGATGCTTTATTAAAATTGTCAGAATGCAAGGTTTTTAGAGCAGCAGTGGCAACCTATGTTAAAGATAATACAAACGTAAATATCTAATGTTACCCAGCAAAATATTTTAAAATCTACTCGGATAAATGTACTGTAGTAACTGTAGAAGATTTTAAAGGTAAGTGGATAAAATCTACAATACCATTGTATCCTTTTAAACGTGATAATAATTATATGTGCTCTACAGATATGACTTCAAAACCTACAAGATATGTACAAGCTTTACTGGGAAGTAAACAGAATTGAATATCAATTTTTTATACAAATTACCGAAGAGCCTCTCTCAAAGGAAAAGGCTATAGAGTTTGCAAAAGATTTTATGGCTACACAAAAATAGTAGTTGGATTAATATTATCCTTAAAATGTATATTTATAGCCGGCCTGATGGTCGGCTATCTTTTATTTACCAGTTGGGATTTTTACAATGCATTAAATTTCTCCAGAAATATCCGGTGGCACTGAGCCTCATCAATAACTTCCTGCATTCTAAGTAAATAACTTTGCTCAGACCAGCTTTTCCTGCTATTATAATACTTATTTATCACCCTCCAGAACTTTTGTGGAAACATTAGCATGATTTTCATCAGATTCATATCATTGTCGCTTAATGTTTCATACCGACTATATTCATTTAAAATAACGGCAGCCTCTCTTATATCCCAGTTACACTTACGCATTTTCCTTCGTAGAAGATTAACCAGGTCATAGACTTTTAAATCATAACAGCAGTATTCAAAATTAATCAGAAACATTTCATCATTCTGTAGGTATATATTATGGTGATTAAAATCATGGTGAGAAATAGTTCTGTTTTGCTGTGCTTCTTCCACAAGCTCGTAATAATCAGATGCAAGAAGCAGGCTTAGCGCCTTTTCACCAACCTCATAAAAATAATCAATATTCTTAGTCACCAGATTATCAAATTTCATTCTGCCCTTTTGTGCATTCTTTTTAAGTTTCTTGATTTCATCCAAACGTTTTCTGTAGCTCCCCGGCATCCTCCCCAGCTCACTTCTGCCATAGCTGTTTTCAGAGCACGTAAAACCATAGGAAGCTCTATGCATTTTAGCAAGCAACCCTGCACATCCTATTGTTTCCTCTTTATTGTCAAGATTGCATTCCCTTCCTTCTATATAGTCAGTTATATAAACTGTCTGATTGTTAAACTGAATGCTATAGTCACCTTTAGCAGTAGGAATATTTCTATCAATATGTATAAAACCGTTATTAAACAAATGTTCTTTTACTTCCCCTATGAAATTAATTCTTTCCTGTTTAACCGATGATATTTTTACAAGTTTCCTACCCGTATCCGTATCAGCCAGAAACATATCCCTAAAGTTATTTAAATTTTTAATTTTTAGGTTGTAATTTAATTGCAATTCCTTTTCAAATTCATTCATATTGCCCTCCAAGAGCTGTTTTTGCCCGTAATGCAAACTTTAACAGCGTGTACATTTTATTTAATAACAATATCTTTGCAGCATAAAATGACTATTAAGCAAAATGTGATACTAGATTATATGAAAAGTATAGGATTTGTAGAATTAAAACTTATTTTTTATATTTTTACTGCTTACAAATGCAGCTCCGCAATAAATACACATAACTCCTATAATAGGGTATGCATACCGGTCAAAGGACATATATACACAGTGTACAAAATTGAAGTATAATGCAATAAAGACAATAAGACTGATTTTCATAAACAGCCTTTCTCTTACACCCTTGAAAACGACATAAATAGCGGTAATGATAATAAAGAAGTGGTAAACTACCGCCAATCCAAAACTGATGCCAATTACATCCGTCCAATAAAAAGGAATTGTCCAAAAATAAAACGTCTTTCCTAGTGTATACCAGCATAAATACTTTAAGAAATGATTTTTAAACCCTTCCCGGATTCTTTTGAATGCTACATTACTTTCTATATTGTCTGTCTCCAAAGCTGTTTTTCCAACCTCATAGTTTGTTGTGTTTTCAGGAGTTTGTATGTAGTTAATATATGTGCCCTGCAAAAGTGGATTACCACTTGACGCCGTTAAAGGAATAAACGTCTGATATTCATTATAGTTCCTTACCCACCACGGAAGAGCCGATAAAATAAATATTAGTGCCATTGTAATACCATATTTTATACATTGGGACAGCCTATAATATTTATTAATAAAAATATAAAGCAGATAGAAGCACGGGTAGAATAACACCGTTGGTCTGCAAAAAACTGCAATTATCCATATTAAACTTAGAATTGCAGCCTTGGAAATGCTAAGATTATCGGCAAATTTGAAAGAAAAATATATTAAAGCCAACAGAATAAAAGTAAAAAGACACTCCGTAAGTATATATCCTGGTGTTACAAGATTGGGAGGGTAAAAGGAAAATATTACAGCTGATATCAATCCTGCCTTTTTATTAAATAGTTTTTTGGTTGTTAAGTACACAAACAGAATACTCAATGCAGAAAGCCCTGTTTGAATTATTCTGACTGCTTGTAGTCCCCAAAAACCTATTCCGAATATCTTTAATACCCCACTAACAAAAAGTGGGTACAAAGGCATTATAAAAACCGTAGCTTCATTAAAAGTTCTGTATGTGAGAACTCCTCTCTTTAAAAAGTAAAGTGAGCTCATATAATAATTTATATCATCGCTGTGAACCGACAGTATCTCTGGATAGATAAAAATCAGTACAAGTTTAATTATTGTTGTTATCAGAATCAAGGCTAAAACAGATACTGAATATTTGTTTTTCATATAACCCTTTCACCCCATTGTAAAAGTGTTATCTTATTCCATAGTATTCATACAGCTAAAAATCCTTAAAAGATGAAAAAAACCCGTCGGACTCATTATCCGACGGGTTTTAGTCTTAAAATATATTATTTATAAAGTTCTACCAACTTTAATAAATGGTCATAACGTTCCTTAGCAGCTTTCTCTGATTCTTGGAAGAGTTTATCCGCACGGTCAGGGAATGCACGCTGTAAGCGAGTATAACGTGTTTCGTTATTAAGGAACTCTTGATATGTTCCGTCACCTGGCTTGGATGTCAAAGTAAACGGATTCTTTCCTTCTGCCTTTAAAGCAGGGTTGAATGAGAAGAGATTCCAGTAACCGGAAGCAACAGCCTTCTTCATTTCATCCTGACAATGGTTCATTCCGCCCTTAACTCCGTGGAGTTCACAAGGAGCATAACCAATAATCAATGATGGTCCGTTATATGCTTCTGCTTCAGCAATAACCTTGATTGTCTGATTTGGATTAGCACCAAGAGCAATCTGTGCTACATAAACGTAACCATAGCTCATAGCGATTTCAGCAAGGCTCTTCTTGCCTATGTCCTTACCAGCTGCAGCAAACTGGCAAACTTCGCCGATGTTTGAAGCCTTTGATAACTGTCCGCCTGTATTTGAGTACATTTCTGTATCGAATACCATAACGTTTACATTTTCCCCTGAAGCGAGTACATGGTCAAGTCCACCGAATCCGATATCATATGCCCATCCGTCACCACCGAGAATCCATATAGATTTCTTAGCGAGGTACTGTTTCTTTTCAAGTATTTCCTTTGAAATATCACATCCTGCAGCAGCAGCTTTTTCAAGTTCTACTATCAATGCCTTAGTAGCAGGTGCATTTTCTCTTGTCATATCCTTTGTCTCAATGAATTTAGCAATAGTAGCCTTTAATTCATCAGAAGCTTTATCAGATGCAGCAAGCTTTTCAATCTGAGCTATCGCCTGATCACGGATAACTTTCTGTCCAAGTTGCATACCGTAACCATGCTCAGCATTATCTTCAAACAATGAGTTTGCCCAAGCAGGACCCATTTTTGAATCTTTATTAACTGTATATGGGCTTGTAGCAGCAGGACCTCCCCATATTGAAGAACATCCTGTAGCATTTGAAATATACATTTGTTCACCGAACAACTGAGTTATCAAACGAGCATATGATGTTTCAGCACATCCTGCACAGCTTCCTGAGAATTCGAGAAGCGGCTGATTGAACTGTGAGCCCTTAACAGTAGTGTCTGCAGGCATTCCAGGTTTCTTTCCAACGTTTGCAACCAGGTAATCAAATACTGGCTGTTCTTCAGCTTGTGATTCCTGAGGTACCATCTTGATTGCCTTTTCCTTAACAGGACATACTGTGATACATTCACCACAACCCATACAATCCAAAGGAGATACGCTCATAGTAAACTTGTATTCACTAGCTTTTGGCTTAGTATCAGCTAATTTAATATTAGCAGGTGCTGCCTTTATTTCATCTTCACTCAACATGAATGGACGAATAGTTGCATGTGAACATACAAATGCACAACTGTTACATTGTAAGCATAAGTTTGCATCCCATTCAGGAACTAATACGGCAGTACCACGTTTTTCATACGCAGAAGCACCCTGTTCGAACTGTCCATCAGCAATATCAGCAAAAGCAGATACTGGAAGACTGTCACCATCCATTAATGCAATCGGGTTAAGCAGATTCTTAACCATATCAACTAATTCAGGGCTGCCTATGAGTTCAGGTGCTGCAAGATCAGCTTCAGGATTTGACCATGAAGCAGGAACTTCAACTTTATGAAGTGCACTTACACCTGCATCAATAGCTTTGTAGTTCATTTCTACAATAGCGTCGCCCTTCTTGCCGTAAGATTTCTTAGCAGCTTCTTTCATGAATTTAATAGCTTCGTCAATTGGCATAACATTTGCCAGCTTGAAGAATGCTGATTGAAGGATAGTATTGGTACGTTTGCCCATACCAATTTCCATTGCCTTATCTATAGCGTTGATTGTATATAACTGAATATTGTTGTCTGCAATATATTTCTTTGCAGCAGCATTCAATTTAGTATCTAATTCTTCATCAGACCACTGACAGTTGATCATGAAGATTCCGCCCGGCTTAACATCCTGAACCATCTTGAATCCCTTAACAACGTATGATGGGTTGTGACATGCAACAAAGTCAGCCTGATTTATGTAATATGGACTCTTGATTGGCTTATCACCGAATCTAAGGTGAGAAATAGTTACACCACCTGTTTTCTTTGAGTCATATTGGAAATATGCCTGAATATATTTATCAGTGTGGTCACCGAGAATTTTAGTTGAATTCTTGTTAGCACCAACAGTTCCGTCTCCGCCCAGACCCCAGAACTTACATTCAACAGTACCTGCTGCTGCAGTTATAGGAGCTGGCTTAATTTCAGGTAAGCTTAAATATGTAACATCATCTACGATACCTAAAGTAAAGCGTGACTTAGGAGCATCCTTTTTCAGTTCAGTAAATACTGCAAATACTGAAGATGGAGGAGTATCCTTTGAACCTAAACCATAACGGCCATTAGTTACAACTATATCATTAAGTCCTGCTTCACGGAGTGTTGTAGCAACATCAAGATACAATGGTTCACCCAATGATCCCGGTTCCTTTGTACGGTCAAGAACAGCTATTTTCTTTACGGTCTTTGGAAGAACCTTTAGCAAACTGCTGGAAACCCAAGGACGATATAAACGAACCTTGATAAGACCAACTTTCTCACCTGCAGCAGTTAAGTAATCTATTACTTCTTCAGCTACATCACAGAATGAACCCATAGCTACTATAACACGTTCAGCATCTGGTGCTCCGTAATAGTTGAATAAATCATAATTTGTACCGAGTTTAGCGTTTACCTTAGCCATGTATTTTTCAACAACAGCAGGTAATTTATCATATGTAGTATTACATGCTTCACGGTGCTGGAAGAATATATCTCCATTTTCATGTGAACCACGCATTGATGGCTTTTCAGGGTTTAATGCATGCTCACGGAAAGCCTTTATGGAATCCATATCACACATTTCTTTTAAGTCTGCATAATCCCATGTTTCAATTTTCTGAACTTCGTGGGATGTACGGAAACCATCAAAGAAGTTTATAAAAGGAACTTTTCCTTCAATTGTTGCAAGATGTGCAACTGCACTTAAATCCATTACTTCCTGTGGATTTGATTCAGCTAACATTGCAAAACCTGTTTGACGGCAAGCATATACGTCACTATGATCACCAAAGATGTTCAATGCATGTGTAGAAACTGTACGAGCAGAAACGTGGAATACACTAGGAAGTAATTCGCCTGCGATTTTGTACATGTTAGGAATCATCAAAAGAAGACCTTGTGAAGCTGTGAATGTTGTTGTAAGAGCACCTGCAGCCAAAGAGCCGTGAACAGTTCCCGCAGCCCCTGCTTCAGACTGAAGTTCAACAACTTTAACCTGACTACCAAAAATATTTTCCCTACCAGCAGCAGACCATTGGTCAACAGAATCGGCCATTGGGCTTGAAGGTGTGATTGGGTAAATAGCAGCAACATCAGTAAACGCATAGGAAACGTGTGCGGCAGCTGTATTTCCATCCATCGATTGTTTATGTCTTGACATTTTAACTTACCTCCTTAATAACTAAAAACACTATTCAACGACATATTCTATCATTTTTTTGCCCATTTGTAAAGGTTGTACAGCCTTAGTTTTGTTCTTTGTATACAACATTTAGCCTAGAATCCCTTAGAAATTGCATATAAATCGTAATATTTTATTTGTATTTTACAATTATCATGGAGTAGGCATTTTATATAATGTATACAGTATAATTGATTATCCTACTAAAAATTATTGATTATAACAATATACCAAAAATTTTGTACTTTAGTGTTCTACACCATAAACTGTAAAAAAACAAGAAGTATTAACCCGGGTACTCCAAGAACCCCAACTATTAAAGCAGAGTACACATTTAATGCTATTCTGAAATCAAAATATGAACCTATAAAATTAATAATTATTAATAAAATTACACCAAGAATTATATTAATGAAAAGTTTTTTAACCCCTTTTCCTATATTCATAGTACTTCCCCTTTCTATAAAAGGTTTGTCCCTGCTATAAGAAATATATTAACTATTTGAGTTAAATATTCTTTCAAAAATAAAAAAGGACTTTATTCACTGAGGAATAAGGTCCTTATCAGGTCTCATTACAATTCATTAATGCCCATGGTTTTTGCCTTCTTTATCAAAAATTCAAACATTGTCTCATACGCTTTTATCTGGTATGTATAGTAGTCAACCATTAATGAATCATTTACATAGTCAAAATTTTTGTAGGCCTTTTGCAATTCTCCTTTTACCTTTTCTATTTCCTTTAGGAGAATAACCCTCTCACTGGCCAATGCTTTCGCTTCTGATGTTTTTACAACATTGTTTAATGCTTTATTAAGCGATATTTCCATAATTAAACTCCTTAATACATTATAGTATTATAATGATTGACCCATTATAATACTATTTATGCAAATTGGGAAATATTCGCTACTGATATTTTTCAACCATTAAGGCACCATTCTTTTTTAATATTTCCAGAATATCCTCAGAACGGTCATCATCTGTCATCATACTAAAAAGAGCATTCCCGTTTGAAATCAATTTTTCAAATTCCTTTTTTTTATTTTTGGGAACTTGGAAATCAATGAATCCTCCTATTACTCCTCCTGCAAGCAAACCGATAAATAGGCCACCTATAGGCCCTGCAGCTGCAACAAAACCTAAACCTTGAATAAACATACTTACTCCTCCTATAAGTATACCTAAGATGCCTCCAATAATGCCTCCGGTAACTATACCATCAGAGATTCTTACACTTAAACTGCCGGGCCTTACAAAAGGATTGCTATTTTTTTTGCTTGTTTCTATACTTCCACCATCTGTCGGCTTATACCTGTTTATATTACTTCCTGTTTTAGTCATTATAGATATATTATCAGTTCTAAGCCCCTTTTCACGAATTTCATACGCTGCTTTTTCAGCATTTTCATAAGCTTCAAATATAGCTACTACTGTTTTAGCCAATAAAACCACTCCTGTATAATTAAGTAGTTTTATATTTTACTCAAACTGCTCTTGTTTATACAGATTTATACATATTTTAATAGATCGGCCGGACATTCTATAAATAAATCCGGCTCAACCTTTTCAAGATCCGTTCTTTGACTGTAGGTCCATGCCACGGCAGCGCTTCTGACTCCTGCATTTTTTGCACACAGTATATCTAACGGACTGTCTCCTACGTATAAAACTTCATCCTTGTTTGTAACGCCGGCTTTACTCATTGCAACAATCAATGGATCGCCATCGGGTTTGTGTTTTTTTGAATCCTCCGATCCGTTAACAAATTTAAAAAATTGATTAAGATTAAATAGTTTTAATCCTCTGAGAGCCAATTCCCGTCTTTTTGAAGTTACAACTCCCATAACTATCCCTTTATCATAAAGGATTTTTATTGTCTCAAAAATCCCAATAAAAACTCCAATACAGCTGTCATGTCTTCTATCGTTATAATCCCGATAGGTTTTTGCAAGCTCCTCCTCATGCCCCGGATATAAATCTCTCAAGTGATTAATTAATGGCATCCCTATATAACTTATAGTTTCTTCCTCCGGACGTGTTTCGCCAAAATGATGAATAAACGTGTAATTAAAGGAATCCAGAATTAAAGGGACAGTATCAATAAGTGTTCCGTCAAGATCAAAAAAAATATACTTAAAATTATTCATTGTAATATATCATCCATCCTCTTTTAATATTAATAGACTAATGTTAATCATACTTATCAAACTTTAAATCGTATAATAGATTATGCATAATTAATTAGCTTGTTAATTTTTATGATATTAATTATAATCTATAATATATGTAAATCATATATACTTTAGTTTATATATTTTACGAAATAGAAATTAGCCGGTATAGCATAATAATTATTTAAAGTAGAGGGTGGATCATTTGAAAAACACAATAAAGCATTCTTTGCCTAACCTCCTGACATTTATAAATCTCTCGCTTGGAATTATTGCATTACTATTTGCAATAAAAAATGACATGATACAGGCATCCCTATTAGTTATGGTTGCTGCATTAACAGACAGATTTGACGGTAAGGTGGCAAGAATGTTGGATAGTACAAGTGAACTTGGTAAAGAATTGGATTCGCTTTCAGACTTAATCTCCTTTGGTGTAGCACCAATAATAATTGCCTGGAAGATAAGTTTCTTTGATTTAACGGTACTTGGGTATTTACTTGCAGTGTTGTTTCCTATTGCAGGTGCGTACAGACTGGCACGTTACAATGTAACTACATTTAACAATGTATTTTCAGGGGTTCCGATAACTATTGCAGGTGCATTTTTATCCATAGTTAATTTGTACAACAGTTATTCAATTGAACACCATAACTATAGTAATATTAACACTATAGTAACTGCGATAATTATTGTTTTACTTTCCTACCTTATGGTTAGTAAAATCCAGATTAAAAAAAGGTAAATTATTTTTAAAGAACCACGATTTTTGTTTAAAATCATGGTTCTTTTTTATTCACATTTTATATGAAAAGTAATTTGTTTTATCCACAAATTATTATATCAATGTTAATAACCTTTAAAAAAAATCAAATCTGTGAATTATATTCAAATTCGCAATAAATATGGAAGTGGTTAAGAAGTAAATTGAATCAATGTAGGCAGGCATTTCATAGCTTTTCTCTAAAAATAAAAAAAAGACACTAATTTAAAAATTTTACTTCAAAATAGTGTCCTTTTTTACTCATAAAACGCTGAAAAGCCTGATACAATCAGGCTTTTCAAATTTGGCGGAGAAGAAGGGATTCGAACCCTTGCTCCAGTTGCCCAGACTAACGGTTTAGCAAACCGTCCCCTTCGACCTACTTGGGTACTTCTCCATTAAACTTGAGCTGGCTTTTAAGCCAGCTCATATTTTTGTGGCGGAGAGAGTGAGATTCGAACTCACGGTAGGCTCACACCTACGCCGGTTTTCAAGACCGGTGCCTTAAACCAACTCGACCATCTCTCCATGTTGGTTTTGTCAAGCGACGTGTTTAATTTTACAATGATTTTTTACTTTTGTCAACACCTTACTTTATAATAAACCATAACTTTTAAAAGTAATTTATTCCACTATCTATTTTACATCATCTTTTCCAAGAGATTTCTCATATTTCTAGCAAATTCACTTGCAGGACAATTAATTTGAAAGTCATTTATTATCCTTTTTGCATCATTATAATTTGAGCTCTTATAATATGATGTGGCTAAATAATAGTATGCATCATCAATGTAATATTCATTCTTATTTGAGAAATCAATTGCACGGTTTAAATTTATTATCGCCCCTGCATAGTTTTTATTTTTATAATTCTTGTATCCATCTCTATACAGCTTTAATGAAGCTTTTCCATAGCTTTTCCCAATTAAATCATTATAGGTATTTAAACCCTGCGGACTTAAATATTCAATCTTAACATCATATTTAAGCGTAACGGCCGAATTTACATAATCTTTCTGATTAAAGTATTCCATTGCCTTAACAAGCGCATCTGTTGCACTTACTGTACTATTATATTTTGACTCCATATCAGTTGTTTTTGAGCTCTGAGTAGCAATTTCCTGCTCAGATTCAACTAGTTTATTCCTTAGTGATTCCAATTCCTTATTTAGTCTTTCATTTTCCTTTAAAGCGGATTTTAAATCTGTTACAGCAGTAAGCTTTGCTTTTTCCTGTGAAGAAAGTTTATTCTGATAGTCACTTATATTATTCTGAAATTTTACCTGACTGTATGCTGTTAATAAAAGTATAATAAATGCGCCTGTAAATAAAATTACAGCATACATCCATATTTGTTTTTTTTCATTTTTATTATCTTTATTGCTATGAAAATGAATATTCATGTTAAAGGCCTCCATTTTACTACCGGAAACATTATTGTAATTAGTTAATCTACATAACTTCTTTCGATGTTTGTTTTCTTTGCTATATCAATAGCTTGTATCTCTTCTGCCGATAAAGTATATTTTGATTTTCCGGATACAACCGGTTTGGAATAAGTTGAAGAACTTTCTCTTGAATATATTCCGCTTATAACTACACCTGAATCGTTATTATCTAAAAGAGCAATAGCAAAACTTAAATCACTGCCAACGTTATCAAACGCATTAAATCTAACTATTCCGACCTTTTGTATACATTGAAGCAGTCTTCTTTCTATATTATTAATCTGCAGCTCAATTTCTCTGTTTTTTGTACTTACAGAATTTGTATTATTCAAACATGTCTCCAAAAGTTCTTCAATATTTCTGTCACTTAACCCATTCATAAACTTTCTGTATTTAATTTTAAGCTTATTGGTCTTCTTTATATTTGCTATGAGCATAAAACAATTAATTATTATTAAAATAAAACAAATTCCAAAAAGCACTAATATCTCAAACTGCATATTCAATATATTTGTTAAAAAGTCACTCATCTTAACCTGCTCCCCTTGTAGATTCACTCCATGTAGTTAATTATCTTTAAAATTACGTTATAAAGCTTTATTTTCATTTTAACGCATTTCTTTTTGTAGGAATATAATATCATTCCATCACTTAAAAAAATGGCTTAAAATCGATTTTAAAAGCTCACTTTTTTTAAGTCTTATAAAAAAAATCCAATAACCTTTCCAATTCATCATTAGAATAGTATTCAATTGTAATTTTACCTTTATTGTTTTTTGATTGTAATTTAACCCTGGTACCCAAAATATTTTTGAGTTTGTTTTCCACATCGATCAATTCAGGGTTGTTTACTTCTGTTTTTTTTCTATCTTTATTATCTCCTTTACAGAGCTTCTTTACATAATTTTCGGTTTCTCTTACACTTAATTTATTTTCGATTATAAATTCAGCAGCTTTTTGCTGTAACTCTTTGTCCTGAATAATAACTAATGTTCTTGCATGTCCGCTGGTTAACTCACCGCTAATAATAAATTTTCTGACCTCGTTTGTCAATCCCAGCAATCTCAAAGAATTTGCTATAGACGGCCTGCTCTTTCCAATGGTCGCAGCAATTTGCTCCTGAGTCAAATTATACTCATCCATTAAATGAAGAAAAGCTTCGGCTTCTTCAATTGGATTTAAATCCTCTCTTTGAAGATTTTCAATAAGGGCAACTTCCATAGTCTGTTTGTTAGAAAAATCCTTTACAATTACCGGTACATCGGCCAAACCTGCTAATTTTGCAGCTCTCCATCTTCTTTCACCTGCAATAATTGTATATGTGTTATCCTCTTTTTTTACAATAATAGGTTGAATGATTCCATGTTGTTTAATAGATTCAGCAAGCTGTATCAATTTTTCGTCATCAAAATTTTTACGTGGTTGTCCAATATTAGGCTCCAATTCATTTATTCTTAGTTGTAGAATACCTGATTCTTCACCTAATGATTCATTCGAGATTAATGCTCCAAGTCCCTTGCCCAGACCTTTTTTTATCATAAGTTCTATACCACCTCTTCAGCATACTCAATAACTTCTTCAGCCAAATCGATATAACATTCAGCACCCTTTGACTTTGCATCATATAAAATAATAGGAAGACCAAAACTCGGTGCCTCACTTAATCTAACGTTTCTTGGAATTATTGTCCTATACACCTTATTGCTGAAATACTTTTTGACCTCTTCTACAACTTGTATTGACAGATTAGTACGTGCATCAAACATTGTCAAAACAACACCTTCAACCTCCAACTGAGGATTTAAGTGTCTTTGAACAAGTTTTACAGTATTCATTAGTTGACTTAATCCTTCCAATGCATAATATTCACATTGTATAGGCACTAAAATTGTATCAGAAGCAGTGAGGGAATTTAAAGTAAGCAGTCCCAGGGAAGGAGGACAATCAATTATAATAAAATCAAATTCCTTGCGTATGTAATATAATGCTGATTTAAGCCTATTTTCTCTTGAAATCATTGATACAAGTTCAACTTCTGCTCCGGCAAGCTGTATATTTGACGGACATATCATTAGGCTATCGATACATGTCTGTAATAGCGTATTTTCAATTGGTTCATCATTAATAATAACATCATATACCGAATGTGTTATGTTTTTTTTGTCCACTCCAAGTCCACTTGTTGTATTTCCTTGGGGGTCTATATCAATAACTAAAACCTTTTTACCCTTGTATGCCAGACATGAACTTAAATTTACCGCCGTTGTTGTTTTCCCTACTCCACCCTTTTGGTTAGCAATGGCTATTATTTTTGCCAAAAATACCTCACTCCTTATTGAGCCTTATTTACCATATAATTAACAAAACACCTTAATAGGTGTCCTTTTGCTCTCTAATTGAAAATTATATCATATGACATATGATATTACAAAGAATATAATTTATTTGTAATATGTTTCACGTGAAACATTTTACAAATTTTCTTATATACAGATTTTTGTTTCACGTGAAACATTTCGACTTATAATTAAATCCTAAAAACAAAAAAAGGAGTAAAAACTCCTTTTTTTTATATATTACGGCTATTAAATATCTAAATATGTTACATCCTTTGCATGCATATGGATATATTCTTTTCTCGGTTCAACCTTCTCTCCCATAAACATACTGAACACTTCATCAGCTGTAATTGCATCCTGAACATCAACCTTTATAATGGTACGTGTTTCAGGATCCATTGTAGTCTCCCACAATTGATCAGGATTCATTTCTCCAAGACCTTTGAATCTTTGTATGTTAACATTGGGGTCATCTTTTCTCCATCCACGCTCTTCGTAAATCTTAGTTACCTGTCTGTCATCATACGCATAAAATTCTTCTTTTCCCTTATAAACCTTGAACAAAGGAGGCATTGCAATGTAGACATGACCCTGTTCAACTAGCGGTCTCATATATCTGAAGAAAAATGTTAAAAGTAACATTCTGATATGAGAACCATCAACATCTGCATCAGCCATAATTATAATCTTGTCATACCTTAATTTTGATGTATCAAAGTCATCTCCTATACCTGCTCCAAGAGCAATAATAACAGGAGCCAATTTTTCATTATCAAACACCTTATCCAGTCTTGACTTTTCAACATTAAGCATTTTACCCCACAGAGGAAGTATAGCCTGTATTCTTCTATCTCTTCCCTGTTTTGCAGAACCACCTGCAGAATCACCCTCAACAATAAATATTTCTGTCTTTGTTGGGTCCTTTTCGGAACAGTCAGCTAGTTTACCTGGAAGGGTACTGGAATCCATAGCACTCTTTCTCCTGGTTAATTCCCTCGCTTTTCTGGCTGCTTCTCTTGCTCTGGCCGCAGTAAGGCTTTTATCAAGAATAATTTTTGCAATTGAAGGATTTTCTTCTAAAAATATGTTCAATTTATCACTTACAACGTTTTCAACAAGTGTCCTTATTTCACTATTACCAAGCTTTGTTTTTGTTTGTCCTTCAAACTGGGGCTCGGGAAGTTTTACACTTATTACCGCTGTAAGACCTTCTCGTACGTCTTCTCCTGATAAGTTCTTGTCGTTTTCTTTAATAATATTGAATTTTCTGGCATAATCATTTAAAACCTTAGTAATAGCAGTTCTAAATCCGGTTAAATGTGTTCCGCCTTCTGTTGTTGCAATGTTATTAGCATAACTAAAAACGGTCTCATTGTAATTGTCATTATATTGCATTGCAACTTCAACTATATTTGCATCTCTGGTGCCTTCAAAATAAATTACTTTATCATGTAAAGGTTCTTTTGTTTTATTAAGATACTCAACAAAAGAGATAATTCCACCTTCGTAATGCAGATTTTTTTCAATTATCTCATCAGGACGCTCGTCAATAAGCTTAATCTTTATGCCTCTATTTAAAAATGCCATTTCTCTATATCTGGTTATCATTGCATCAAAGTCAAAAACAATATCTTCAAAAATTTCCGGGTCCGGCTTAAAGGTAGTAATTGTTCCGCTTTCTTCAGTTTCGCCCACTATTTCAACAGAAGTAACAGGTTTTCCTCGAGAATATTTCTGTTTGTAAATATGCCCTTCCCTTTTTACTTCAACCTCCATACTTTCAGATAATGCATTAACAACAGAGGCTCCAACACCATGAAGTCCGCCTGAAACACTATATGCACCACTTCCGAACTTTCCCCCGGCATGAAGTATTGTATGTACTACTTCAAGAGTTGGAATACCCATTTTAGGATGTATACCAACAGGAATACCACTTCCATTGTCAGTTACAGTAATAGAATTATCCTTGTGAACAATTACTTGAATTGTATCACATCTTCCGGCAAGTGCTTCATCAACACTATTCGCAACTATTTCATAAACTAAATGATGCAATCCTCTGCTTGAGGTACTTCCTATATACATTCCAGGTCTCTTACGTACAGCCTCCAAGCCTTCCAGCACCTGAATCTGACTCTCATCATAAGATGAAGCATTGTTAAAATCATTCATAGTATCTTGTATACTTCCTTTCAACAATCAATTAAATATTTGATATTTCAGTTATATATTTTGATCTCTTTTGCAATGTTACTGATGATATCGGAGATAAATATATCTTACTTTTTTTATCAGTCTCAGTAATAATAAATGATTTTGGTAAATCCTCCGATATACTTATTACAAAACCTTCTTCTTCCGCAACTTTAAGAAATTCTCTTGTATCTTTAGAAATAGTAGTCGTGTCTATATCCATAATAGCTATTACATTTTTTATAGGAATAACAACATCTCCGCCTATATGCAAAAACATACTTTAAATCCTCCATAATCTCTAAACCCAATTTTACATTATTAACTTATTTATTGCAAATTATCGTTTATAAACTACTCTGAATATTTCCTCCGACAATTTTTAAAAAATTACTTTCGCCGGACAATAAATTTTCAAAATGCTCTGTACTTGTACATGTAACAAAAGTTTGTACTTCCTTTATGCTTTCCATAAGATATTTTTGCCTATTGTTATCTAATTCAGACATAACATCATCCAAAAGTAAAACTGGATACTGATTTGTTTCTTTCTTTACCAATTCAATCTCGGCAATTTTCAATGATAGGACTGCTGATCTTTGCTGTCCCTGGGACCCATATAATTTAAGACTTTTATCGTTAACCATAATATCGTAATCATCTCTATGTGGGCCTACAGTGGTATAACCTAGTATTATATCTCGTGAAATACTCTTTTCCAGGTTTTTTATGTATAGATTTTGAATCTGTTTTTTATCATCATTTTCAGTAATCTGAAAGCTGCATTTATAATCAAATGAAATTTTTTCACTTTTATCAGTAAGAAAATTATGTTGACTTTCTGCCAAACTCGAAAGTAATTTTGAAAAAGTCCTTCTCGCAGTAATAATTGATGCTGCAACCTCGGCAAGCCTGATGTTCCAGATATCAACAGTATCCATTAATTTAGGGTTACTGTTGATATTCTTAAGAAGTGTATTTCGTTGTTTTAGAATCTTTGTCAGTTGTTGCAAATTATAAAAATATGAAGGTTTGATTTGACTGAGTGTGATATCAACAAACCTTCTTCTTTCAGTAGGTCCCTGTTTTACTATAAATAAATCTTCTGGGGAAAACAATACAGCATAAAGATTTCCCATAAGTGCACCGATTTTTTTAATTGGAATTTCGTTTATTTTTATTTGTTTTTTTTGGTTTTCATAATATTCAATTTCAATATCTTTTTCTAAACTTCCGGCATTGAAAATATGAGCATTAATACTGAATTTATCACATCCGAATTTTATTAATTCGGAATCTTTCGATGTTCTGTGTGAACGCCCGGAAGCACATAAATAAATGGCTTCAAGGATATTTGTTTTCCCTTGGCCATTATCACCATAAATAATATTAAAACGATCAGAAAATACAAGTCTTGTATTTGTATGGTTTCTATAATTCTCTAAAACCAAGCTTTTGACAATCAATGCATTACCTCATTTAGCTATTTTGAATTATTTTGTATTGTTTTTGATCGAATTCTACAATATCACCATTTCTGAGCTTTTTTCCACGTTGAAATTCAACATTACCATTAACCTTGACAAAGCCGTCGATTATAAAGCCCTTAGCCATGGCACCGTTATCGCAAGCACCAACCCATTTTAAAAATTGATCAAGCTTAATAAACTCAGTATTTATTCCTACGTCTTCCATAAAGCCTCCAATATTCCGTCGTATATTTAAATTCTTACAGCTTGTATCAGATAAGCAAAATCATTATTGCTTTCAATAAGCGGTCTTAAAGTACAAGGTGCATTTGTAGTAATAAAATATACAGATGCTCTCTCTTCATCAATTGCCTTTAATGCATCAATTAAAAAAGCAGGATTATATCCTATTTCCAGAGTATTTCCTTCTATCTCGGCTTTAACTTCTTCACGGACATTTCCAAGATCCGCATTTGATGTAATTACAATTTTATCATTGCCTATAAAAAGCTTTACAGGGCTATTTTTATCATTCATCGAAATAAGTGAAGCTCTTTCAAGGCTTGACTGAAATTCTTTTATATTAATAACAACTTTTGTTTCAAAATCTTTGTTAAGCAAGCTATTATAATTTAAAAATTTACCTTCAATAAGCCGAGAAACAATTCTCCATGACTTTGCATCAAATACCACCTGACTATTCGAACTGTAAACAGCTACATCATCATCAGTTGCCTGAAGAATTTTAGAAATTTCGTTTAAAGTTTTTCCGGGTACAATAACACTAAAATCATTAATGTCGCTTTCTAAAATTTTTCTTCTCAAAGCAAGTCTGAAACCGTCTATTGATACAATAACTAATTCTTTATCTTTTACTTCGATCAATGATCCGGTCAACACAGGTCTGTTTTCATCAGATCCGACAGCAAATACGGTTTGTCTGATCATATCCTTTAAATCACCTTGTGTCAATGATAGAACATTCTCTTTTTCCACAACAGGTAGTGAAGGATAACCCGATGGATTTATTCCTTTTATCTCAAAATGTGAATTTTCACATTCAACAACTACTAGATTATTTACTGTAACTTCAATAAGAACTTCTGAATCAGGTAATCTTCTTACAATATCCCCAAATATTTTAGAATTTATAACAATAGACCCGGTACTTCTTATATCAGCTTCAACATAGCATTCAATACCGATTTCTAGATCATTACCGGTTAACTTGAACTTATCCTCAGCATTCAGAAGAATTCCTTCAAGTATTGGTAAAGTAGTTTTGGTTGATACGGCTTTTTGAACTATATTAATCCCATTGAGTAAATTTTCTTTAGAACATATAACTTTCATCTAGGTGCCTCCGTTTTTTAAATATAATTAAAATATAAAAACAGTAATAATAGTAGTAGGGGGTGTTAAATCTGTGTATAACTTGTCTGATTTAGTTATACCAATAGCTTGATGGTGTTAATAAAATGTTGACCAATCGAGACTTTTTTTCAACAAAACATTAAGTTTATCCAAAACACTAAGTTATACACAGATTTTGATCACCAAATCAACATAAACTGTGCATAACTTTCATGAAATTTTAGATTTAACCCCCAGTTATATTTTTCTTTATATCCTCTACTGTTCTTCTTAATTCCGCACTATTTTCAAGATCGTGATTAATCTTTTCACATGCGTGTATAACAGTCGTATGATCACGGCCACCGAATTCATCTCCAATTTTGGGTAGAGACATATCTGTCATTTCACGACAGAGGTGCATTGCAATTTGACGAGGAAAAGAAACGTCTCTGGATCTCTTTTTTGATTTAAGTTCATCCGTTTTAAGGTGAAAGTATCTGGAGACCGCTTCTTGTATAGTTTTAGAATTTATAATGACTGCTTTACTGTTATTAAGCATATCTTTAAGAGCTTCCACCGCCATATCAACATTTATGATATTCTCGGTTAGAGTTGAGTATGCAATAACTCGATTTAAAGCACCTTCAAGTTCACGTATATTGGAACCTACCTTATCCGCAATAAAAACCATAACGTCATCAGGTACATCCAAATTTTCCAGTTGGGCTTTTTTTCTGAGTATAGCGATTCTGGTTTCCAGATCAGGCGGAGCGATATCAGCTATTAATCCCCACTCAAATCTGGATCTAAGTCTGTCTTCGAGAGTAGGAATTTCCTTTGGAGGCTTATCACTGGATATGATTATTTGTTTATTGGCTTCATAGAGAGCATTAAAAGTATGGAAAAATTCTTCTTCTGTTCTTTCTTTTCCACCTATAAACTGAATATCGTCAATAAGTAAAACATCTATATTTCTGTACTTATACCTGAATTCTTCATTCTTATCATCTCTGATTGCATTTATCAGTTCATTTGTAAATTTCTCTGAAGAAACATATAAAACTTTTAGTGCAGGATTTTGCCCTAAAACAAAATGACCTATTGCGTGCATTAAATGTGTTTTTCCAAGACCAACTCCTCCATAAAGAAAAAGAGGGTTATATGCTTTTGCTGGTGCTTCCGCAACGGCTAACGATGCTGCATGAGCAAATCTGTTTCCATTTCCGATTACAAATGTATCAAATGTATATTTAGGATTTAAAAAAGACATATTAGAGTCTTCGTTATATTCCTGAGCTGCGGGCTTTACAGGTGCTTGTGAAGGTATAGCAAAATAAATATTATATTCTCTGTGACTTATTTGCCTTAATGCATTTTTTATTAGATATGAGTATCTTGATTCAAGAATACCTTTATTAAAATCAGCAGGTACTCCTAAAGTAACTGTATTAGAATCAATAGATATTGGTTCTATTGTTAAAATCCAGGTATTAAAACTGATTTCGGTCATTTCACCTTTTAATAATTCCAATGTACGGTTCCATATTTCATTAAGTTGCACGTTCATGTCCCTTCGCCCACCTTGGTTATACATATTAATAATAAAAAATGTGCATGATATCGAATATAAATAAGCACGTTATTTGCTAAAAACGCTACGAGTTAAAAAGCTTGTACAAGTTTTTTCATGAGTGAGAAATACAAAAAATAGTTTGTTACATTAAAGTAAAAAGTTATTAACAACCATGCAGATTAAAAACACACAGGTTATCAACAAGTATTAATAAATATATCAGAGTTTTGTGGAAAATTCAATAAGAAAAACGAGAGATATCCACAAAAATATATTTCAAGATGATATATATCCACAGGTTTATGTGCAAATA